>CANRMK010000271.1 GCA_947631715.1 uncultured Acetatifactor sp. | reverse complement strand
CCCTGGGGCGTCATATAGACCGTGCGCACCTTTCTGTCCCCGGAAACGGCCTTCCATGCATCATAGACCGGCTGGGCCTGCATCAGCATGCCCGCGCCGCCCCCATAGGGATAATCGTCCACTCTGCCGTGCTTGTCCTTGGAGTAGCTTCGGATATCCACCGCATGTATGGCTATGATCTTTTTCTCCGCCGCCCGGCCTATGATGCTGGGCGCAAGCCCCTGCTCAATCATGTCCGGGAACAGCGTCAGCACATGAAAAGTCGTCATACTTATGCTCCCATTGAAACCCCTGTCTCTCAGTCTAAAAGGCCGTCCAGGATGTGAACTCTGATAAATCCAGCCTCCACGTCCACCTCCAGCACGCACTGCTTGATGGCGGGAAGCAGAAGCTCTCTTCCGTCCGTCAGGCCGATAATGTACACATCGTTGGCTCCCGTCTCCATCACGCTTTTTAAGACACCGATATCGGTTCCGTCCTCGTCCTTGACACGCAGCCCCTCAAGATCCGCCATGAAATATTCGTCCCGGCCCAGCGGCACGGCGTTTTCCCGGCTCACCCAGAGAGCGTTCTGACGGAGGCGCTCCGCCTGCTCCCGGCTGTCGATCCCCTGAAGCTTTAACAAAACGAACTGCTTCATGAGCCTGGCGTGTTCCACCTCCAGGTTTTTCCGTTCTTTCCCGGTGTCCAGGATCACTTCCTTAAGCTTCTTGAACCGGCGCGGATCGTCCGTCGTGGGGAATACCTTTACCTCGCCGCCCACACCGTGGGGGGCCGTAATGATCCCCACCTGAAAAAAATCTTCCATGCTCTCCTCGTTTCTCTGGGCCCGTCGTCCCTAAAATGCCCCGCAGCCTACAGCCTGCTGCGGATCCTTTGATCTGGCATCTGCCCCCCGTGCCCGGCCTGTCATAAAAAAGGCGCAAAATCCGTCTTGTCTGGATTTTGCGCCGCCGTTCCAACGCAGAACTGCTGCAGACCGTTTCCTACATGATCTCAACATCGACCCGCACATTGTCCCTGGTGGATGCCGCTTTGACAACGGAACGGATCGCCTTTGCGATCCTGCCCTGTTTGCCGATCACCTTGCCCATATCGGACGATGCAACATGAAGCTCAATGATGATGTTCCTGCCCTCGGTCCTCTCGGTGACAACCACCTCTTCAGGATTGTCCACAAGAGCTTTCGCAACCACTTCCACTAATTCCTTCATAGGCTCACCTCCTGAGATTCAGAACTTACCTGCAGACGGACATTGACCTGTAATTGGAGCTTACTTTTCAATGCCGGCTGCCTTAAAGATCTTGCCCACGGTTTCAGTAGGCTGCGCGCCGTTTGCCAGCCACTTCTTTGCCAGCTCCTCGTTGATCTTAAAGGTGCTGGGATCGGTGCCGGGATCATAAGTGCCGATCTCTTCGATAAATCTGCCATCTCTGGGAGAACGGGAATCAGCTACGATGATTCTATAAAAAGGAGCTTTCTTCTGTCCCATTCTTTTCAATCTGATCTTTACTGCCATTTTCTTACCCTCTTTCTGCCGGTATGCCGGCCCTCTGTATTTTGTTTGCGCCGCTTCGGGATTCGCTGGATGCGCCGTCCCCCGCGGCATGTGATCTATGAAAAGGATCCGCGGCCAATGCTGCCGCCGCCCTGATCATCCGGCTTGAACCGTCAAAACGGAAATCTGCCGCCGCCCATGCCCGGAAACCCTCCGAACATGCCCCGTCCTCTCTTTCCGCCGCCGAACTGCTTCATCAGCTTCTGGCTCTGCTCAAACTGCTTGATAAAGCGGTTCACCACCGCGATATCCACTCCCGCTCCCAGAGCGATGCGGTGCTTTCTCTGGGGATTTAACAGTTTAGGATTGCGCCGCTCCTCCTTTGTCATGGACAGCACCACAGCCTCCATATGCTTTAGCTGCTTCTCGTCCACCATGGATTCCAGATCAGCACTCTTGATCCCAAGCCCGGGCAGCATTCCCAGAATACTGGAGAGGCCTCCCATGTTGCGCATCTGCTTCATGCTCTCCAGGTAGTCCTCAAAATCGAACTTCCCTTTCTTCATGCGCCCGGCCATCTCCCGGCCCTTTTGCTCGTCTATATCTATGCTCTCCTGGGCTTTTTCGATCAGAGTGAGCATATCGCCCATGCCCAGGATACGGTTGGCCATTCTGTCCGGATAGAACTGCTCCATATCGGAGAGCTTCTCTCCCATGCCCACATAGAGAATGGGCTTCCCTGTCACGGCCTTGATGGAAAGCGCCGCGCCGCCTCTTGTATCGCCGTCCATTTTGGTCAGGACAACGCCGTCAATGCCTACCTTTTCGTCAAACTCTTTCGCCACGTTCACAGCGTCCTGGCCTGTCATGGCGTCCACCACCAAAAGGGTCTGGTGCACCGTGACGTTCGACTTGATCTCCTGAAGCTCCCGCATCATGTCCTCGTCCACATGAAGTCTTCCGGCGGTGTCCAGGATCACCACATTGTGGCCGTACTTCTCCGCATAGGCAACGGCCTCTTTCGCGATTTCCACAGGCCTGTGGTCCGTACCCATGGCAAAGACGTCCACCTCCTGCTTTCTGCCGTTGATCTGCAGCTGTTCGATCGCCGCAGGCCGGTAAACGTCACAGGCAACAAGCAGGGATTTCTTTCCCTTAAGCTTCAGCTTCCCAGCGATCTTTGCGGTGGCGGTAGTCTTACCTGCGCCCTGGAGTCCCGCCATCATAATGACGGTGATGGCCTTTCCGGGCTGCATGGCGATCTCCGTGGTCTCGCTGCCCATCAGGTCGATCATCTCTTCGTTCACGATCTTGATGACCATCTGGCCCGGGTTCAATCCGTTCATCACGTCCTGGCCAATGGCGCGTTCCTCCACCGTATTGATAAACTGCTTTACCACGCGGAAATTCACGTCCGCCTCCAGAAGCGCCATGCGCACTTCCTTTAACGCGGCCTTTACATCCTCCTGCGTCAGGCGTCCCTTGCCCCGCAGGCCTTTGAAGACATTCTGCAGTTTTTCCGTTAAGCTTTCAAATGCCACCTGTCCGCTCCTTAAAATTCGTCAAGCAGTCTGCGGGTAAGCTCCCTGATGCGCCTGAGCCTCTCCTGCAGTTCCTCTGCATCCGCGTCCTCCGACGTGAGCCTGTCGATCTCGCTCACCACATTCTTGGCGTCGGCAAAGCGCTCCACAAGATGAAGCTTGCTCTCATAGTCCTGGAGGATCTTGTCGCTGCGCCTGATCAGGTCATGTACGCCCTGTCTGCTGATCCCTCTGTCCTCCGCGATCTCTCCTAAGGACATATCATTGCACACCGCGTCCTGATAGATGCTGCGCTGGTGCTCCGTCAGCAGTTCTCCGTAAAAATCGAAAAGCATTGCCTGTCTGTAAATCTTATCCATAAAACTTACCGCCTCTGACGGCATAAA
>CANRMK010000270.1 GCA_947631715.1 uncultured Acetatifactor sp. | reverse complement strand
GCAAAGCTTTCCGCTTTCAGGTCTTTCAGCGCCTCCTCCACATACCCTTTCTGATAGCCGCCGCTGCTGTACGCGCTCTCTATGCTGCTCCAGAGGCTCTGGGGCACCACATTGGTAAACTGCTTCTCTCCCACGCCGACTGCTTTCAGCTGCTTTTTGCAGTCATCGTAATACTCCTGAAGCGTGTTCAGCACGTCCTCCTCGCTGATCCCTGCCTTGTCCAGGTTATCCTGATGCTCCCGGTCCGGGCTCTCGCTCTCTTCAGGCTCCAGCCAGTCCAGGCCGCCGCGTCCGGTCCAGGTCAGCGGGTGCTCCAGCGTTGTGGGCGCAGGGCTTTCCGCCGGGCTCTCTTCCGTGCTTTCCTCCGGACTCTCCCCGGCGCTTTCCTCAGTCTCTTCGTCCCCATTTCCCTGGAGAGCGCTGTCCCCGTAAAGAGTGCCCGTGCAGGCAGGCAGATACACGGACAGGCCTGTCCGCACATGGGTGCCGGCAAACTCCGCGTCCGTCTTGTTAAAGAAATGATAGTTCAGGGGATCCACATCGTCCCAGGTCACATCTACATTGTAATATTTCCCGTCCAGCTCCACAATGTTCCACGCGTGATCCTCCCCCGCAAAGCCGGTACAATAAAAACAGGGAATCCCGAAGTCCTGCATCAGCAGCTGGAACGCCCTGGCATACCCGGCGCAGACCGTTTCCCCGTTCACCATGGCGCTGTAGGCGCTTTGATTCATCGGGGCGTTCAGATCGTACTCCACCGTTTCCGCCAGCAGATCGTGAACATATTTCACTTTCTCATAGTCGCTTCCCAGGGACGCCCCGCCCGTCAGGATCTCCGTCTCCCGCTCTGTGAGCAGCTTCTCCGCCGCATCGTAATCTTCCAGGTCCTCATAGTAGGACAAAGAGATCCCCGCGCAGATGCCATCGTCCAGAAAAAGCCCTCTGTACCCTGTCTTTGCCGCGTACAATTCCGGGTGATCGTTAAAGACTGCCTCAAAGGCCAAGGCCACCTCATTCTGGTCTGCCGCCTCCTTAGGCGCAAAGGAGGCGGATCCCGCACGGAGATTGGAAAAGATCTGCAGATAAAGCCTCTGCAGCTTCGGTTCCAGCATCTGATAATAAGGATAATATTCCTCCGGCAGGGAAAACTCCTGCTTCGGCACGTTATCCGCCAGAATCTCGCTCAGGTTTTCCGCTTCCTCCCGGGCGATCTGTTCCGCGTCCCCCTCCACAGGCTCATAGCCCCACAGGCCGTTCACTTCCTCCGGGAAATCCTCCGGCATTTGGAAGGGCACCAGGTATCCATTCGTCTCCCGGTCCCCCAGCCAGTCCGCATTGACTCCGGGAACTGCCTCCGGAAGCTCCCCCTCGCCTCTGGGATCCTCTCCGGGTACTGGTCCGGACGCGCCGCTCCCTGTGCCGTCCCCCGGCTGAAGCGCCTGTACACGCTCGGCCAGCGTCCGGGTCAGGGACGGATTCAGCGCACACACGATAACGCCCAGGCACCCCGCCAGGATCAGTCCCATCAGAAAAAAGAAAATACGCTTGATCAATTTCATACATTCACACATTCCGCCGCCTCTGCGGCTACTCATTTGCTATGCTCCTATCAGTATATTAACATATAGAACGCTCCCCCCGCAACCCAGACGGCAAAAAAGTCCCCGCCCCGGCAAAACGCCCGGAGCAGGGACTTTCTTATCCGTTCACATTTCAGCTTTTCCGTACAGCTCATCAGCCCTCAATGGGAATATATTTCTTTTCCTCGATCTTGGGCTGCGCCTCTTTCTTAGGCACCAGAAGCTTCAGGATACCGTCCTCAAATTTGGCCTTGATATCCTCCTCGGTCACATCTTCCCCTACATAGAAGCTTCTGCTGCAGGTTCCGTAATATCTCTCCCGGCGGATATACTTGCCGTTTTCGTCTTTCTTATCGTCATTCTTCTTGGTCTCGGCGCTGATGGTCAGATATCCGTCAGCCAGCTCGGCTTTCACATCTTCCTTTCTGTAGCCGGGAAGATCGATATCCAGTTCATATCCGGCATCGCTCTCCTTGATATCCGTGCGCATCACATTGGTGGCAGGAGTACTGTATCTCGCCGCGCTCCGCACAGGCCTTGCAAAATCGTCAAAGAAATCATCAAACAAATTTTCTCCAAAGATACTGGGCATCAACATAAGTCATTCCTCCTTTTTTTCAACATACGTGACTGCCTATGTTACATTGTTCCCCGGAGTGGACGGAAGTATGACCAATGGGATCATTTTTTCCGTTCCTTCGTTCTGATTTATGTTATACCACTGTTGTTAGCACTCGTCAATAGCGAGTGCTAACAATTAATTTTTTCTTTATCCTTTTTATTTTTGCTTTAGATTTTCGAGTGTTCCCTGCATTTCATTTCAATCGACAGTTAGAACCAGTCCAGATTCAGCTTCAGCTCCTCCTCCGCCTTTTCTAATGCAGCATCCTCTCTGGCTGCCAGACAAAGCACTTCGTCCTCTCTCCAGTAGCAGCCCAGGACATTCTTTCCAGCATAATTCAGTTCTCCTGTTCCGGCCCTGTTGCCCTCCGGCAATTCATTGGCCTCTGCCTGCCCTAAGACTGCCTGATGACAAGGATATCCTCCATACTCGACCTGTCCGCAGATCGCCATGCTGTCGTTACCTCAATTGACTTCCTGATAATAATAGAAATTTTCGCAGATGCGCTCTGTATAATAGCTGTTGTCGGTCCCGTCAGTCCAGGAATAACCCTCTCCGTCCTCCACCAGCTCCGACGGCCCTGACAGCCCCCAGCCAATCAGGAGCGGTTCATCGTCAGGCGAATAATAAAATCCCGCAACAAATCCGGCAGGCGCGATTCCCTCCGCGACACAGACAAATTGCAGGACGCCCTTGTCATGGCCACGAACTTTCATGGCATAGACATGCAGCACGCCCTCCAGGTCGTTCTCCAGCTCGCCCCACTCCACCGCATCGTCCGTGCTATAGGGCTCGATCATTTCGCAGACCGTATCTTTCTGCTCCTCAAAGACGGCCAGGACCCGTTCTTCCGGGGTCGGCCAGTTCCCGCAGGCGGCCAGGGAAAGGATTGTAAGCAGGACTGCCATTGCAGGCCGCATGCACCTGTTCCTTTTTCTGATCTGATTCTTATGCGGTTTCCTCATCAAGCCGTTCCCCCTCCATATCCGGCTTAGCATTGTCCGGTTTTAGCATTGTCCAGTTTTAGTATTGTCCGGTTTTAGCATGTTTTTCGGTTTTGACATGTTTTCCGGTTTTGACCTATTTGCCGGTCTCAAAGCAGCTTCTTGATCTCCTCATTCCAGAAGCAGTCTTCCCTCTGCATGGCTTCCGGGTCTGCCGCCGCAAGCTTTTCTTTTAGGAGCTCCACATTTTCGGTATATTCCCTGGTGCCCTCGGGCAATCTTTTTTGAAGGAACCCGGCATACTG
>CANRMK010000269.1 GCA_947631715.1 uncultured Acetatifactor sp. | reverse complement strand
CGCCCTGACAGTTCAAAGCCGGCCGAGAGACTGGATCGCGTTTTCGGCGATCAGAACGTCACAGTGTTCGCCCAGAAAAGTACCGCCTGCTGCAGTGGAGCGCTGGAGTGTTCCGTATTCGGAAACAATGTTGCAGGCCCGGTCATAGCGCTCACGGGATTCGGACTCCTGAGTCATCAGCAGGAAATACTTGTCTGCCATCGGATCCTTGTAGAGTGCGCTCATGCCGTTATAGTGGTCTGCAAGAACTTCAGAGACTTCTATTGCCTGCTGCAGAGACTGCAGCTGAAATATCCTGGAAATATTGGTGTGTTCCGTTCCCTGAGCCTGGGCGGCGTCTTCAGCCCGGACCTGGCCCGCGTCTGCCTGGTCGGCCTGCATGCCGCGGAATAGATCGAACATATCATCGGCAGCATTCTCGCAGATAGTCTCTATCTCTTCCCCGTATTCATCGTCCTCCGTAACGGAAGGGGCAAAACGGGAGAAGCGGGTATCCAGTTCTTCGGGATCTTCCACCTTGGTGATGATCAGAACAATACATTCGGCGTTCAGCGGGATGGCCTCTATCATCAGCGGAAGATCTTCCGCCTCAAAGCCAAATTCAAAATTGGCCTGACGCATCATATCCCGGAACAGGCTTTTGGCTTTTTCGGTACCGTAAGCCAATTCACTGATTTTCAGCTCGCGGCTGATCAGATCTTCCTTGGTCAGGGTGCATCGGATCTGATTTTCATTTACTTTTTCTATTTTCATGCGGCAGACCTTCCTTTCTGCATATCAGGCATGCATAGTATCGCTGTCAATCAGCTAAATGTATCTTAATACCCAAGCAGCCTTTTCGTCAATAGCAGGTTTTGACTTTAATTTTTTTTAATATTTAAAAATTGACTTGCCAATACGATTTGTTTCGGTTATAATTACAGTCAGTAAGCGCCTTCGGTACTCCGTGCGGGGAAGGAGGCAGCAGTCTATATTAATTCAGGTTGATTTAATGATTGGGAACGATCGTTCCGCTTCATCCTTTAACTACACATGTATATACCACATTATATGACAGATCACAAATTCTGACATATATTCTTTAAGGATGTCTTACAAGCCAGGTGCTGGAATTGGGCCATTGCTGTAAAGTTCCTGCTTGGTCATAGTATTTCAACTAGTATTCACAATTATAATTCAAATTAATTTACCATTGTATGGTAAATTTCCGAAACGATTCGGGTGCACTGCTGAAGGCGCTTATGTTCACTTTAAAATTTCACAGGGACTCTCAGGACAGATTCATCACAAAACCTTTTGGCCGGGAGAGTCAGGAGAATGGAGGAATGTTTTGGATGAAGAATATGACCGGTCGGTAGAATGGGAACAGGCCAGAGAGGAACTATCCTTTCAACTGGAGGATCTGCGAAGAAAAGGTGCAGAGCTCTTTGTGGACGGCTGCTCGGCGCTTCCGGAAGAAGCGGCGGCCAAGGCCGTGCAGGAGGACAGTCCTTATATGGCAGATTACGTATTCGGAGACAACGGCATCATTGAACAAGTGAGGTTTGACAGGGTAACTTGCCGATAGGCCGAATATCATGAATGATCAGACTTAAAATCGGGCGCCGCCGGATGTGGAAATGGGCTGCCTCTCATGCCTGCAGGGGCGGCGCCGAAAAATAAAGATGACGTGACGAGATTAGTGTGGTATGATAATGATATCCGGGCCTGTGAAGATCCGGGAACCGGGAGAAAACCGTGGCAGAGATACGTTTCAGCTTTATATGGAAAGAAAGGGTACAAGTCGGATGAAGAGGATCATACCTGTAGTTGTGGCAGTGCTGCTTATCGTTTTGATCGGCGGCATCTATTTCGGAGGAAAAATCTGGGATAAGTATTCTTATGGAAAGGAACTGGCAGATCTTGATGAATATTATGGGGTGACAGGTGACAGGCTGGCCATTATCCTGCAGGACGAGATGGTGGCGGAGCAGGCCGTGGTGAGAGAGAATGCGGTCTATTTTGACCTGGATACCGTTCACAAATATCTGAATGAGGGCTTTTACGCGGATCTGGCAGAGCAGAAGCTCCTTTATACGACTGCGGTGGAGACGGTCACGGCGGTCTTTGGTGAAAAAAGCTGCAGTGATGCTTCCGGGACAGAACAGACAGAATATGTGATATGCTTTCAGGACGGTGACACTCTCTATGTGGCGGCAGATTATGTAAAGCGGTTCACAAATTATGAATATGCCCGTTTTGACCGCCATCTCCAGGTCTACACAGAGTGGGGAGTCAGGGAAGTGATGGAGGTCACCAAGAATACTCAGGTCAGGACGCTGGGAGGAATCAAGAGCCCGATCCTGAGAGAGCTGGAAAAAGGGGAAACGGTTGAGATCCTGGAGCAGATGGAAAAATGGAGCAAGGTGAAGACATCTGACGCAGTGATCGGCTATGTGGAGAACAAGAGACTGAAAAATTTAAGCACGGAGGTGGAGACGCCGGTAACGGAATATACTGCTCCCGAGTATACTGCGATAGCCATGGACGGAAAGCTGAGCCTTGGATGGCATTCCGTTGGAGGCCCGGGAGGAGGAAGCGCAACTCTGGGAGAGATGATCGCAGAGGTGAGAACATCTGACGGAACCCTGGCGATCAATGTGATCGCACCCACCTGGTTCAGCCTTTCAGACAACAGCGGGGCTTTCCAGTCATTCGCAGAGCAGTCCTATGTGGAGAATGCGCACAGCTATGGCCTTAAGGTCTGGGGCGTATGGGATAATTTTAACTATGCGAATTCCACAGGAACCGCTGTCAACAGCTATCAGGTGCTCTCTTCCACAACAGTGCGCCAGAAGCTTGCACAGGATATTGTCAGCACCTCGCTTGGCCTTGGCCTTGACGGCGTGAATATTGATTTTGAGGGGCTGACGGAAGACTGTGGCCGGCATTTTATCCAGTTTTTGCGAGAATTGTCAGTCCTGTGCCATCAAAGCGGCCTGGCGCTGTCTGTGGATAATTATGTGCCGTTTGATTTTAACAATTATTACCGCCTGGATATTCAGGGACAGATAGCGGATTATGTGATCATTATGGGATACGACGAGCACTGGCATGGGAGCGGCGATCCCGGCAGCGTTGCAAGTATAGACTATGTCTCCAACGGCCTGACAAAGACCCTGGAGCAGGTACCTGCGGAGAAGATCGTGAATGCGATTCCGTTCTACACGATTCTCTGGCGGACGGAGGGGAGCAATGTGACGGATCAGTACATCACATTGGCTAACACTGCCTCTTTCCTGCAGACAGCCGGGATCACACCTGCATGGGATGAGGAGACCTGTCAGAATTACGCTCAGTGGCAGTCTTCGGAGAACAGTTCCGCTGTGTATCAGATCTGGCTGGAGGACGAGCAGAGCATCAGCGTGAAGCTGAATGTAATGAACACAAAGAATATCGGCGGGGTAGGAGTCTGGAGGATCGGATATGG
>CANRMK010000268.1 GCA_947631715.1 uncultured Acetatifactor sp. | reverse complement strand
GACAGCCTTTTCGCGTACTCCTCCACCGCGTCCCGGTAAAATTTCTCTTTGATCCTGCCAACACATGCAATCGTGATCTTCATTCTGATTTATCTCTGTCCCAAATTTTATTCCAGGCGGCCGGATCCGTCCTGCGTTTTCTGCCCAAAGAGCATTCCATAGACACTGTCATCCACAAACTGATCCAAAAAATCCTGATCCAGATTGACGAACTGGTGGTTCAGCTTTTCCTTGATATAGGAGGTACGGCTGAAATAGCGGATCTCCTCCTGCATGTCCTCCGTGCACACCTTACTGTCGATCTCTTCGGCGCTTAGATTCTCCCTGCACCAGTCCAGCATGGTGCTCCGCAGAGTATTTTCGGATTCCCCTTTTGCGGCGAACCGCTTTGCGCTTTTCATGGAGACCATGCCAGCGACCAAAAACAGCAGACTGATCGAGGCCAGCACCCCGTTGAACAGATAGGGGCTCCCGGGCTTGATGGGAATGACCTCCGCCATACTGAGGATCACAAATATTAAGCCCAGGATTCCTATCACCATCAGCACCCACGCCGCAGAGCGGTTCTCGTCCGCCCTCTCGGAACTGTCCTGATAGGACGCATTCCCCTGGAATACGCTCTGTGCCGCCGCACTTTCGCGTATCCTTTCTATCTGCTCCCGCTCTTCCACCGTAAACGGCACAGTCTCCCTTCCCTGTATCTCTTCTATCGGGCCGGAAGCCGCAGGCCCGTCCTCCCGCAGCTCTTCCACCAGTGCGCATCCGCAGTCGGCGCAGACACGAAATCCCTCCCGATACTCGCTTTTGCATTTCGGACACCAAGGCATGACCCTCTACCCACCTTCCCTGTGAGAACCCAAAAGTGTTTTTTTGCTCTTATCTGCTCAGGTATTCGTCTATCCCTTTTGCGGCCGCTTTCCCAGCCCCCATTGCCAGGATCACGGTAGCGGCGCCCGTCACGGCATCGCCTCCGGCATAAACTCCCTCTTTTGTGGTCTTTCCGTCCGCCTCGTCCGCCACAATGCACTTCCACTTGTTGGTCTCCAGACCCTCCGTTGTGGAAGAGATCAGCGGGTTGGGAGAAGTTCCCAGGGACATGATCACCGTGTCGAGCTCCATCAAAAATTCGGAACCCGGGATCTCCACGGGACGTCTTCTTCCGGACGCGTCAGGCTCTCCCAGCTCCATTCGGATACATTTCATGCCTGTCACCCAGCCCTTTTCGTCACTTATGATCTCTGTGGGGTTAGTGAGCAGGTCAAAGATAATGCCCTCTTCCCTGGCATGATGCACCTCCTCCACTCTGGCGGGCAGCTCCTCCTCGCTGCGGCGGTACACGATATGTACCTCGGCCCCCAGGCGCAGAGCTGTCCGGGCCGCGTCCATAGCCACATTTCCGCCGCCTACCACAGCCACTTTCCTGCTCTTCATGATAGGCGTGTTGGAATTTTCATCAAATGCTTTCATCAGGTTGCTTCTTGTGAGATACTCGTTCGCGGAGAAGACGCCGTTCGCATTTTCTCCGGGGATCCCCATGAACTTGGGAAGTCCGGCGCCGGAGCCGATAAACACCGCGTCGAAGCCCTCGTCCGAGATCAGCTGGTCTATGGTGACGGATTTTCCGATCACCACGTTGGTCTCGATCTTTACGCCAAGCGCCTTGACGTTCTCGATCTCCTTTGCCACCACATCTTTCTTGGGAAGACGGAATTCCGGGATACCGTACACCAAAACGCCGCCCGGCTCATGAAGCGCCTCAAAGATCGTCACGTCATATCCCATCCTGGCAAGATCCCCCGCACAGGTAAGGCCCGCAGGGCCGGAACCGATCACTGCCACTTTCTTTCCCTTTTTTTCGGAAGCCCCCTCGGGCTTCAGCCCCTGCTCCCTGGCCCAGTCAGCCACAAAGCGCTCCAGCTTTCCGATGGAGATCGGATCTCCCTTAATGCCCCGGATACATTTCCCCTCGCACTGGCTCTCCTGGGGGCACACGCGTCCGCAGACAGCGGGAAGCGCGCTGGATTCGCTGATGATCCTATATGCCTCCGCCGTATCGCCGTTCTTTACCTGCTCGATAAAGGCGGGAATGTTGATGGCCACAGGGCAGCCCTTTACACACTGCGCATTCTTGCAGTTGATACATCTGGAAGCCTCTTCCCTCGCCTCCTCCTCGTTGTATCCCAGGCACACCTCGGAAAAATTGGCAGCCCTTTCTTTCGCATCCTGCTCTCTCACAGGCACCTTTTTCAAAACGTCCATATCTGTACCATACCTTTCTATCCTGAACTTAACTCTGAACTTGACCTAAACTTCACCTGCTGTTCTGATTCAATTCGCTCCCGCCGCAGATTCTCTGTCATGCATCTCTGGCGGCCTGAGCTCTTTCTGATAGGAGCTCTTTATGATAGGAATTCTTTCCGAAGGGAACTCCCCCCGTTACGCTGTGCAATTGCCGCAGCCGCCGTGATGGGTGTCGCCCTCCTGCAGCTTTAGAAGCGCCCTGCCCTCTTCCGTCTTATAGATCTGCTGGCGCCTCATGGCTTCGTCAAAGTTGACCTGGTGCCCATCAAATTCCGGGCCGTCCACACAGGCGAACTTTACCTCTCCGCCCACTGTCACCCGGCAGGCCCCGCACATTCCCGTGCCGTCCACCATAATGGGATTGAGGCTGACGATCGTGGGAATGTTCAGTTCCTTTGTGAGAAGACACACGAACTTCATCATGATCATAGGGCCGATGGCAACGCAGAGATCGTACTGCTTCCCCTCTGCCACAAGGTCTTTCAGGGTCTGAGTGACCATACCGCTTCTGCCGTAAGAGCCGTCATCGGTGGTCACATACAGATTTCCCGCCACCTCTTCCATCTCCTTTTCCAGGATCAAAAGCTCTTTCGTCTTGCTTCCCACGATCACATCGGCGTCTATGCCGTTTTCATGGAGCCACTTGACCTGGGGATACACGGGAGCCGCGCCCACGCCGCCGGCTACAAATAAAAGCTTCTTCTTTTTCAGCTCTTCAATGGGCTCGCCGATCATTTCGGAAGGCCGCCCCAGAGGGCCCACAAAGTCGCGGAATCCCTCGCCCTCGTTCAGTCCGGCCATCAGCTTTGTAGCTGCGCCCACGCACTGGAATACGATGGTCACTGTCCCTTTCTCCCGATCATAGTCGCAGATGGTCAGAGGAATCCTCTCGCCCTCCTCATCCGTCCTGACGATCACGAATTGCCCGGGCTGACAGTTCTCTGCAACTCTTTTTGCCTCCACATCCATGAGAAAAATGTTTGCGGTAAGCTCTTTCTTTTTGACGATTCTGTACATAATTCCTCTCTTTCCGCCGCCTGCGCGGCTCTCTTTTTCACTTTCACATTTCAATATCCCCACTGCACCACATCTAACAGTGTGAGGACATTATTTCCGGCCTCGTCCTGCTGCAGCCGGTATCTCGTGCCGTCATAGACGTTCACAGCGTAAAAGCT
>CANRMK010000267.1 GCA_947631715.1 uncultured Acetatifactor sp. | reverse complement strand
AAAATCCGCAAAAGCCGGATTTAAAAATGCGGGAGACAAACATCTCCCGCATTTCAGAATCACAGTTCAGTTTCAGAAACAATGCCGTCTTCTGTGGCACATCTGACTTTGATAGCGCCCTCGCCCGTCCGCCGGATCAAGACAAGCAGCCTGCCATGAAAGGTCTTCCTGCTGTCGCTGCTGTAGGGCGTCACATCACTGAGATCACCGCTTTCCAGGCCCGCCAGGCTTCCCGGGCCGGCGATGCACACGCGGATCTTCTTTTCCTGCCAGGATACGCTCTGTCCCACGGCATCCGCCAGCTGCAGCTCCATCTGATAAAGGTATCCCCGCCGCCCGGAACTGTCCTGCCATGCAAGCCCTGTCAGAGCATCCGCCTGACTCCAGACATGGCATTGGATCTGCTGCGCCTGTCCCACGGTGGAAAACGACGCTGTGACGGCAGGATCAGTAGGCGTACGGCCGCCGGCAACAGCAGTCAGAGTGCCCGGCTCAAAGGGAACCCGGAAGCAAAACGCGCCATCTCCATTATAGTGCTCCAGTCTGCCGATTTCCGAACCGTTCAGCTGCAGGGACACATGGGGCAGATTGGAATAGACCTTGACAAGCACTTCCTCCCCGGGGGAATAGTTCCAGTGGCTGTTCATGGGCCGCCATTCCTCTTCGCCGTCCGCCGCAGAGCGGGTGGCAAGGGCCAGCACAGGCTCCTGTCTCCAGAAAGCTTTTCTCCTGTAAAATTCAGGCTTCCTGTCGCCGGCGCACGTCATGATCCCTGCCATAGAGCCCCGCACAGGCCAGCCCTTTGCCTCTCCCAGGTAATCGATGCCTGTCCACAGGAACTGGCCGCAAATATAGGGATTTTCCAGGACAGCCTGCCACGCCTGATAGCTGTGTCCGTTCTCGCTGCCCAAAAGGGGCTTCTCCGGAAACCTCTCGTGGTCTGCTCTGTATAAATGCTCTTTGTAATTGTATCCCAGCACATCGAGACCGTCCAAAAGCCCTGTCTGCGCAGACAGCTCCGGAAACGCCGAGGCAAGCGTCACCGGACGAGTGCAGTCTTCCTCCCGCACGATGCGCTCCAGCTCTGCGGCAATGGATACCAGCCGTTCGGCATTGGGCTTGTTCACATCGTACTGCCGTTCCGCGGCAGGCTTGTTGGCGTCATTATTTCCTGTCATGGCCTCAAAAGACGGATGGCAGTAAGGATCATTGGGGTAATCGATCTCATTTCCGATGCTCCACAAGATGACCGAGGGGTGATTTCTGTCCCTGCGGACCATAGCCCTTAAGTCCGCTTCGTGCCACTGGGGAAAGTCCTCAAAATACCCCTGATGCTTGGGCGGGTATACATTATGTCCCACAGACCATTTGTTTTTTGCGTTTTCCCACTCGTCAAACGCTTCGTCCATCACCAGAAATCCCATTCGATCACAGAGGTCATATAGCTCTGGCATATGAGGATTATGGCTGCAGCGGATGGCATTGCATCCGCATTCTTTCAAAGTTTCCAGGCGTCTCTGCCACACCTGCGGGGTCATTGCCGCCCCCAGCGCACCGCCGTCATGGTGGACACAGACTCCCTTTAGTTTTGTCTCTGCGCCATTCAGGAAAAATCCCCTGTCCGGGTCAAAGCGGATACTGCGGATCCCAACGTACTGTTCATCCACAAGATAATCATCGCCCTTTCCCACTCTGTACCAGGATTTCATCCGATACAGACAGGGCTGCTCCGGCTCCCACAGCAAAGCTCTATCCAGAGTCCCCTCAAGGACACAATTCCCGTCTGCGTCCGCATCTCCCTCCAGGGTCAGCCGCGCTTCGCCGGCAGCGTCTTCCAGGACAGTCGTGATATGTACAGGGCTTTCGCAGGGCATTTCTTCCACCTTATGCCGGATCTCCAGGAGCGCCCGCCCCGTTCTTCGCGCACTGCCCCCGTCCTGTATCTGGATTTCTTTTGTGCGGAACAGGATCCCGTATTCTGCAGGATGTACCGGTTCCTGCACCAGAAGCCACACCTTTCGCGTGATCCCGCTGCCCGTGAACCACCTGGAATCCGCAATGTCCATATGCGTCACTTTCACAGAGACTACATTCTCTGTGTCCCCAAACACCGCTGCATGAGTGATATCATAGGAAAAGGTAGTGTATCCGCTGGGACGCTTCCCTAAGTAATAACTATTGCACCATACCTGGCTGTTCTTATAAACGCCGTCAAAAACCAGCCGGATCTTTTTCCCGGAATATTCCCGGGGCAGAAAAAAGTGCACCCGATACCAGCCGACACCGCCGGGCAGATACCCCGTACCGCTGGAATGCTTTTCCGAGAAAGGCTGCTCCACCGACCAGTCGTGAGGCACCGTCACCTCCCGCCAGCCGCTGTCATCGTACCCCTTATACCAGGCGCCCTCCTCCGGCCGGTCAAAGCCCGTTCCAAAATCCCAGGCGCCTGAGAATCTCCAGTTTTCACGCAACACGATCTGTTTTCTGTCCATAAAATTCCTCGTTTCTGCGCTGCTCTCTGCGCATAAGCGGCTTTGCTGCAGGCAGGGTGCAGACACGAACCGCCCGTCAATTCTGCATTGTGATCCTCTGTTCCCTTAAGAGCGGGTACGCAGTCACTTCCCTGCCGTCCAGATCCTCCCGGTGCATATCCACGCCGGTGATGCTGCTGTTTCCGTAGGTAGTATAATAATAGATCCCTTTGTCCACGTTACAGCAGGAGCTGTAGAGAGTGTACTCATATTTGTCATCCTCCACGCAGACACAGCCTTTCTGCATTTCCACCGAGCCAAGGATATGGAAAAACTGCCCCACGCTCTCCGCTTCCTCCGTTCCCGCCGGAGAGTGGTATTTGGTAAACACCGCCCGCACAAAGCGCGAGGAGGAAGAGGCGTCCCCCGGCATTCCCATGGCTCCCATTCCTCTGCTGTACAGCGTCAGGTCCAGATCCTGGGAAAACTGATTCTCCGGCTGTTTGTCCGACAGATTCCTGTAATTATTTAATGTAAAGAGCTGCATGTCAAAGGGCGGATTATTCGTGAGCACGCCCACAGGGTTTTCATAAATCTTGAGCCCGTCCCTGACGGATTCCACCGTAAGGGAATGCTTTCTGTCAGAGAGGATCCAGTGCAGCGGGGTCAGCGGAAACTGCGGGCTGAAAGGGATCTGCACAAGGCTGATCCGCTCCAGAAGCGCCCGGGCTTCTGACAGGTCCGCGCACTGTCCCAGCACCCAGGGAATGAACTCAAAAGGCGTTACATTGTCCTTGCCCTCCGCTTCCAGTTTGTAATCCGCATTGCCGGGGAAATTCAGCCCCGCCATGCTCAGGCCCTTTTCATTGGTCGCGTCGTAATACAGGGGATAGCCCTCGATCACGGTGGCCATACCAATTATGGCATAATGGTTGTCCAGACTGCGCACTCTGCGAAAGTGCAGCGGATAATTCCGCGGGGTCACTGTCACGGACTCGTTGTAGGA
>CANRMK010000266.1 GCA_947631715.1 uncultured Acetatifactor sp. | reverse complement strand
AGAGAGATTCTGATATGTGCTGTTGTTTTTTATGCCTTAATCTTCATGACGAGTTGCCACACCGAAGGCGTACCTTGTGTAGTGGCAGCTCGTCTGCATATTTTAGTTACTTACATGCCTTCGATATTATTACTTACACGCCTTTGATATTACAATCCATCCGGACAGTCTGCTTCATCAAGCAATGCACTTACGACTTCTTCAATATCCGCATTGACTACAATACTTCTGTCCGCGATCTCCTTCGGGCAGACCGCTTCTCCATAGTTCACGCAGGCATATGTCGCTTGCGGATTCTCCGCCGTCATCTGCCAGAACGGATACTTGATAATGCCCGGGGTATTGTATCCGACACCCAGCTCCAGGAACAGAATCCTCCCGTTTCTCCGTGTCCGCAGGAAGTTCTCATACCGCTCCGCTGCCCGGTGCCAGCCCTCGTCCTCCACAAACTTATCGTCGGATCGCAGATTCATGGTCAAGGGCCTTCCGCAATGGGGACAGACGGGCAGAAGTTCGGCCGGGATACGCATATCCTTTTGCTGTTCCATCATCTGCCGGATCAAGTTCTCATTATCAAAGGTTTCCTGACAGCACGGCTTTGAGCATTGGAACAGCCCATAGTCGCCCTGGGTGTAGAAAAGCCGCTTTTTATCCACGCCCGCTTTCTGAAAACAGTGATCCACATTTGTGGTGATCACAAAATAGTCCTTGTCCTGAACCAGCGACAGCAGATCACTATAGACCGGCTTTGGCGCATCCATATAGCGGTTGATGAAGATATACCGGCTCCAATAGGCCCAAAATTCCTCAAGCGAGGGGAACGAATAAAAGCCGCCGGAATACATATCCCGGAAGCTGTATTTCTCGGCAAAATCGGAGAAATACCGCTGAAACCGATCCCCGGTATAAATAAATCCCGCCGAAGTGGACAGCCCTGCTCCTGCGCCCACCACGACAGCGTCCGCAGCGTCCAGCGCCTCCCGAAGCCGGTTCACATTATCCGATGTGATCAGCGCGTTCGAGTAACGAGCGGTAGATTTCATAGTCCACGTCCTTGAAAACATTGAAGATCACCTCCGTGTCCCCTTTGTATTGCCGCACCGTGTCCACGGCGATCTCTGCGGCTTGCTCATTTGGGAAATGAAATTCCCCCGTGGAAATACAGCAGAACGCCACGCTCCCGATCCCGTTCTGCTGCGCCAGCTCTAAACAGGAGCGGTAACAGGAGGCGAGCAGCTCCCGGTCTTTTTGCGTTACATGACCGTATATGATCGGACCGACCGTATGCAGAATGTAATCACAGGGCAGGTTGCAGGCGGGCGTGAGCTTGGCCTGCCCGGTGGGCTCCTCATGCCCCTGCTTTTTCATCATCTCGGCACAGGCAAGCCGGAGCTGCACCCCGGCATAGGTGTGGATCGCATTGTCGATGCAGCCGTGGCAGGGAACATAGCAGCCGGTCATGCCGGAATTTGCAGCGTTCACAATAGCGCCGCATTTCAAAGCGGTGATGTCGCCTTGCCAGAGATAGATTCCCGGCGCGATCGGCAATAGCTCGGCTATATCCGTGACGCCTTTCCGGGCTGTTTCCTCCCGCAGATATTCATCCTGCAGCGTCAGAAAATCTTCTCCCATGGGACGTGGCGGACGGATATTCATCAGGGAGCGCAGCAGCGTTTTCTGTTCCGCCTCGCCAGAGGGAATCTGCAGATCCCGATACCGGGCCTGTTCATCGATCAGTTTTTGAATAAGGAATTCTCTTTTTTCTCTCTGTGTCATGTTATCCCCGCCTTTCTACCGCCTTTACGGGACAGACCGCAAAGCAATTTCCGCAGTGTAAGCAGTGGTTCTGTTGAATACGGCAGGGCTTTCCCGGCTCGATGCACCGCTGGGGACAGCTCTTCAGGCACTTGCCGCAGCCGATACATTTTTCGGAAATGACATATCCTTTTGGGGTGAGGTTTCCCGCGCCAATTGTGTAATTCTCCCGGAAAATCGGGTTGACGCCGAGATTGAAATACTCGATCTCCGCGTTCCTGATCTCAAAGACAATCCCCGCTAAACGCCGGGTGTCACCGGGATAGACGTTGGAGAGATAGGGCTGCTCCGCAAAGATCGTGTCAATCCATTTTTCCTGCTCATCTTCCGGGACAGGAACCGCCTTTGCGGACAGGCGGATCATCTCTTTATACTTGGTATAGCCTAACACCTGTACGCGCCCATCGGTCAGAAGCTCCTCGCAGAAAGCTTTCCCTTTTGCAGTAAAGAAGATCATTCTGCCCGGCTCATAGTGAATGGCAGAGATATTGCGTATCTGCGGTGCACCGTTCTTATCCACCGTCGCAAAGGCCAGTACGCCCACATATTCTAATTTCTTCAGACAGGTTTGTGCGTCCATTTTTCACACCTCATTCGATAATCTTACTACGCCCCGCTTTTCTCGGCTTCGGCTGCGGATATTCACCGTCACAATATCCTAATGTTACAAAGCAGCGGGCAAAATAATTTTCAGGAAGCTTCCACTCTTTTAAAAGAGCCTCGCCGATCTCACCCGCAAAGGTTTCCTCGCCCCTTGCGATAATGCAGGAAGAAATGCCAAGCTCCGCTGCCATCAACACCATGTTTTCGGCACAACAAAAGGCATCCGGAATGCTGTAAAGAAAATTCCTCATGGAAAAAACGACGCAGACCGCGGGAGCGCCATAGAACCCGCTTTTTATGGCGGGGTCATCAATGATACTGGGCTGATCGGCGGAAACATAACTGCCGGACAGTCTTGAACGGTCAAACCGGGCCACGTTCAGCCTGCCGATCTTTTCCGTAAGAGACGCATTTCGGACACCCACAATAATACTGCGCTGGCCGCCTCCGGCGTTTGGCGCATAGATTCCCGCCTCAATGATCGTTTCCATATCCTCACGGGAAATCTGCCTGTCCTGATATTTCCGGATAGAGCGACGATATTTCATAAGCTCCAACAATTCCATTATACCATGAATGCTCCGCATTCACGGTATGGATGGCCATTCGGCCGTTTTCTACCTACTACAATATATTTATGGTTAATACCCCTTACAGCCAGTAAGGAATTATCCATCTACTACAATAATATTCAGGAAAAATTTATCTCCCTGTATCTTCGATTATACAAACTCGCTTTGCTGCCACAAGTACGCACTTTTTTATAACATAGTTACCTTTTTGTAACTCTTGGCGCTGCTATTGATTTTTCTGTAATGCTGCACTATAATTTAATTGTAACATTCTGATTTGAAGTATTGGAGATTCCCTATGAAAACGAAAGCTGAATTGATTCCCGAATGTCCCGTCGCAACTACCGTACAACTGATTGGGAACAAATGGAAACTGCTGATCATACGAAACCTGCTTGTACGGCCCTGGCGCTTTAATGAACTGCAGAAAAATCTGGACGGCATCAGTCAGAAAGTATTGACCGACAGCCTGCGGTCTATGGAAGCGGA
>CANRMK010000265.1 GCA_947631715.1 uncultured Acetatifactor sp. | reverse complement strand
GGGCGGAGACAGAAGCTGCACATCAGCAGGCTGACTGTCCGGAACGTCCCCGCCTGCCTCTTATAGCCGTACAGCACCACAAGCAGCGTGAATACGACCGTTACTCCCACGCCCGCCCAGGCGGGGAAATTTCCAAGCGTCAAACTGCTGTCCGCCGCCCCCTGCCCCTCTTTCAGCACAAGCTTCGCCCAGCTTCCGTTCACATATGTAGCCGCATACACGCCGCCGATTCCTATGGACGTCATCACAAGGCTGAATGTCGGCAGCTTTTTTCGGATCGCAAGCTCCGACACCAATATGACCGCCAGGGCGAGAACATACAAGCTCATCCCCAGCAAAAAAGAAGTCATATAGTGAATCCCCGCCAGGACCAGCGCCGCGATCAGGAGCACGCCCCCGAATATGCTGAACGCTGCGACCGCTACAATAAATTCCGGGTCCTTTGCCCTGTTTTCTCTCTGTTTTTCCATATCGCTTTCCCCTTTATCCCACCGTCTTCATGGAGCCCGCATACCTGCTCAACGAATCTCTCCACGCGGTGCGTCACTGACAGGCATGCCCAACGGTTTCCAATTCAAACCAGAACAGCACGCCCCCCGGCACATTCTCCACGCCGTAACCCTGATTCATGGATTCCATGATGGCTTTCACAATGGACAGACCCACGCCGCTTCCGCCGTACTCCCGGGTACGCGCCTTGTCCACCTTATAAAATTTTTCCCAGAGGTGCGGAAGCGCTTCCTCGGGGATATGCTCGCCTGTGTTGAATACCCCTATGCGGACCTTCTTATCTTTCTGTTCCAGAGTGATGGAAATGATCTTCTCCCCGCCTGCGTGGTTGACCGCGTTGGAAAAGTAATTCATGATCACTTCCTCCGTCTTATACTCATCTGCCCATACATAGACGGGCTCATATTCCTCCATCTGTACCTTAATATCATTCTGCCTCGTCAGGATCGCCGCAGACTGGATATAAGTTCTGATCAGAGCCGTTATGTCAAAACGCTCCATCTCCACCACGTCATTTCCAAACTCCAGCTGGTTCAGCGTCATCAGCTTTTTCACCATATTGTTCATTCGGGCCGCTTCGTCCATAATGACATCGCAGTAGAAGCTGCGGCTCTCCGGATCGTCGTTGATCCCCTCGTGCAGCCCCTCGGCATACCCCTGGATCAGGGCGATAGGCGTCTTCAGCTCATGGGATACGTTGGCGAGAAACTCCTTGCGCATCTCATCAATGGCCTCTTTCCGCTCAATGTCTTTCTGCAATTCATTGTTCGCGGTCTTAAGCTCCGATATAGCCCGTTCCAGGGAGGACGAAAGCTCGTTGATGTTCGCCCCCAGAAGATCGATCTCGTTCCTGGTCTTTCCATGATATTTCGCCTCAAAGTTTAAATGCACCATCTGTTCCGAAATGCGGCTCAGTTCCTGAATAGGCCGCGTCATGCGCCTGGTGACGAACCACATGATGATGCCGCCGGCCACGGTGCTGAATATGCCTACATAGGCAAAAAACCGGTTCGCAATGCTGGCGCTGATCCGGATGCTCTCAATGGGCGTGCGCATGATAAAGGAAATCCCCGTGTTCAGCCGCCCGTACATTTCCAGGTACTCGTCGTCCCCGTTCCTGAGGCGCTGCATCACATAATCATCGCCCTCCTCCAGCACCTCCACCGCGCCGCTGTAAATTCCAAAGATATATCCCAGAAGCTGATTCTCCAGCTCCTTTCCCCCGTTAAAGGACACATACTTCATCTGGGAATTGGAATCCATGATACACACTGTGATATTGTACATGCCACAGATGCTGTCAAGCTTCCGCACAAATTCCTGGGTGCTGTAGACGTCACTGTTCGCCGCCTGGCGGATCGTATCGTAGGCGTTGTATATGATCTTTGTCCTGCTCTGGGTATAATAATCTCCCAGCAGCAGATGATTTAAGAGCCAGCACAAAAGCACCGTGCCGGCCATCAGGCCAATAAAGATCAAAGAGAACTGTCTTCTGATGGAATGTTTCACTGTTCAGCCTCCAGCTTATATCCAAGGCCCCATATCGTCTTGATCATCTCTCCGCCCTTGCTGCCGATCTTGCTTCTGAGCTTTTTTACATGGGTGTCTATGGTGCGGGCGTCCCCGAAATAATCGTAATTCCACACATTGTTCAAAATCTTCTCTCTGGACAGGGCAATGCCCTTATTCTCCATAAAATATACGAGAAGTTCAAATTCCTTGTAGCTTAGTTCCACAGTCTTTCCGTCAACCATGACCTGATGCGCCGCCCTGTCCACCCGGATACAACCGCAGGTGAGAATCTCTCCCCCGTCCTCCAGATGATTGGTCCGCCGCAGGATCGCCTCGATCCTCGCCACAAGGATCTTGGGACTGAAAGGCTTTGAGATATATTCATCCACCCCCAGCTGAAAGCCCTGAAGCTCATCCTGTTCATTGGCCCTTGCTGTCAGCATGATGATCGGGACCTTGGAGTAAGCCCTCACTTCCCTGCATACCTGCCAGCCGTCCATTCTGGGCATCATCACATCAAGAACGATCAGCGCGATATCCTTGTGCTGAAAAAAGATGTCCAGCGCCTCCTCGCCGTCCCCGGCCTCCAGCACATCATAGCTGTTTTTTACAAGGAAATCACGGACCAGCTTCCGCATCCTGCTCTCATCGTCTACCACTAAAATCTTTAATCTGTCCATATCCTCTCATATCCTTTCCGCACAAAGGGAATGATACTCCGAAACTATGTCCATTTTGTGATCAATTACGGCATATTTTGAAGATTATTAAGGCCGTCCATGTCAAGCTCCCGCTCTTTTTCGCGCACGGCCTGCTCACGCTGGGTAAGCTCCTGTTCCCAGGCCGCATACTTGTCCGTCACTGCCCTCTCATAATTGAACACGTTAGGCTGTTCGCTGAAAAAGGAAATAAAGAACATGGCGCATATGGCTATGGCCAACAGCACGTTCAGCACCACGGAGATCTGGAACCGCATTTTTGCCGAATCCCGTCTGCGCGCCTCCCGCTCTCTGGCTGCCGCACGGTTCTCCTCCCGCCGTTTTTTCCTTGCCTCCGCAAAGGTATCGCCCACAGGGATGGGGGTTACGCGCTCCGGATCGATCTTTGGCTGCTTCAGGAGATAATCCTGCAGCTTTTTCAGATACAGAAACCCCACAGGCGTCTTAAAGATCTGTTCGTCGATAGCCTTGTCATACACGCGCAGAATGCTTTCCGGCCGCGTATAGTCAATGCGCGCCTCAAGGTATTCGATCTTTCTTAACTCCGCTTCCGCAAGCTTCTTATCATTATCTGTAAGAAATGCAAAACCTCCCGTTTCCATTCAGAGACCTCCTTTTCCCTTACGCCGCAGAAAACACGGCTGAATTGAGAGTTCCTGCCCGGCCGCCCCGGTTTTTGACATTTTTTTACTTTTATTACTTCATTATATGCAAAATTCCGGCAATTATCAATAGGCACATAA
>CANRMK010000264.1 GCA_947631715.1 uncultured Acetatifactor sp. | reverse complement strand
AAAAAAATGGCAGCCTACCTCCCAATCCTTTCCTCCCTCCGGCCAGTTGACAGGGACTTGCTTCAGCTCTCCATCCGCCAGGGAATACCGACAGATATATTTTGTACCATTCCCGGACTCTTCTCCAAGCGCCACATAACAGAAAGTATCGCCCACCGGCTGCATTCTTTCATAATCCGCACGCTCATCCTCCACTATGAACACCTCCGGCACATAGACCCATTCCCGCTGTGTAACAATATTAGAAGTATGATTTTCGCTTGTTATGGGGTCATTAGCAGATGTGCTTTGCTTACTGCACGATGCCAGGAACATAGATACACATAACATCAAGCAGCATAAAAAAATTGCTGACCAATTATATTCCTTAAAACCCTTATATTTTGCATTTCTAAATTTTTTCATTGAAAATACCTCTTTCCCGTCGATTGTTCCTATCAGACATTACGTTATGGTAAATAAGTAAGCTGAGAGTCACGTTATCACAAAAGAGGCATCTGTGCCGCTTTAAGTCATAATTTATATATATTTTTGTAAAAATTAATTCATCCAGCATATCTATTCTTCTCTTAAAATTCTGTCTCGCACCCGTTTTCGATTGGCCAGGCTGATTGTCAAAACTGTACCATTCACTAGTTCCACCATTTCATAGGTGTACCGAAAAACATATTCTCTGTTCACTATGTAAGATTGATGTATGAAAATAAAGTCTTCCGATAACCGCTTTGCAGCTTCCTTTAACTTGCCATAAAATTCAAATGACTCTTTCATGGTTACGACTCTGATTTTTCGTCCTCTACTTTCCAGATAAACAATATCCCCCATTGGAACATAATAATATTCTTTTCCTTGTTGAAATTCAAACCTTTCCTCTTTCTTTTTGATAATTCTGAGTGCCGTTTCCATAGTATCATTTATCTGCATTTGGGAAATCGGTTTGACCAGAAAATCTAACGGCTGGGTCTTAAATAATTGCTGTGCATAAGATGACTTTCCGGAAATATATACAATCTGCATCCCCATGTCATCCAATTGTTTTCTGATATAATTTCCCACTTCTATCCCTGTCATCTTAAACAACTCGATATCCAGAAACAAAATGTCCAAATGATTGCCTGCCTCTAAGAAATCCCGCAGTCCCTCTCCTGAATACCACACTTTTGTGTCAATCTGAATATTCCGCTCTTTTGCACATTGTAAAAGCTTCTTTTCAATATCAGTGCAAATATTCTTCCCATCATCACATATTCCTATATTGTACATATCGCACCTCTCAATGCTGCTTTTGCAAGATATTACATCTTTCATGTCAATATTTCAACCCTAAAATGCCCAGACCAAAAGAACAGGGCATCGGCAGGACGGAGCGCCACTTGCAAAAAACCGACCGATCCGACCGGAGCGACCAGACTGGCAGAATCAGTTCCCCGACCGAAGCGGCCGAACCCATTTCTGCGCACAAAAAAAGCGCCCCTTCTCCTTGGACAGGAACGGACGCTTTTTCTTTTCAGGCGGACTTCAGGCCTCCGCCACAGCCTCTTTCATACTTTTCACATACCGGTAGATCTCCGGGGCCGCCTTGTCGCCGTACTGAGCTATGATCTTCACAATGGCGCTGCCCACGATAGCCCCGTCGGACACAGCCGCCATCTTCTTTGCCTGCTCCGGTGTGCTGATGCCGAATCCCACAGCGCAGGGCACATCCGTCACCTCCCGGATACTGCTTACAATGGATCCGATATCTGTCCTGATCTCGCTCCTGACCCCGGTAACGCCCATGGAAGAGACCACATAGATAAATCCCTTTGCCTCTGACGCGATCCGGCGGATCCGGCTCTCGGAGGTAGGCGCGATCATGGAGACCAGCGCAACGTCCCTGGCAGCGGCCGGCTCTTCCATCTCCCGCTTCTCCTCATAGGGAAGATCGGGGATTATGACAGCGTCCACACCCAGCTTGCTGCATCTGTCAAAGAATCTGTCATATCCGTAATGAAACACGGGATTTGCATAAGTCATAAAGGCAAGCGGGATCTGCGATCTTTCCCGCACTCTCCGCACGATCTCAAAAGCTCCGTCCGTGGTCATGCCGCCCTTTAAGGCCCGGATATTGGCGTCCTGGATCACAACGCCCTCCGCTGTGGGGTCAGAAAAGGGAATACCGATCTCTATCAGGTCCGCCCCCGCTCTCTCCATCTCCAAAATATACTCTACCGTGCATTCCAAAGTGGGATCCCCCGCCGTCAGGAATGCGATAAATGCTTTTTTGTTCGGTGTGTCAAAAACCTTTGCGATCTTATTATTCATGGATATCTTTCCCCCTGTATCTTGCGATTGCAGCCACATCCTTATCCCCCCGCCCTGACAGGCAGATGATGATGCTCTGGTCAGGACTGTAATTTCCTGCGATCTTTCTCACATGGGCCACCGCATGAGCGCTCTCTATGGCACAGATAATGCCCTCCGTCCGGGCCAGGTACTCAAAGGCGTCCACGGCCTCATCGTCGGTGATGGGAACATACTGGGCTCTTCCGATATCGTGAAGATATGCATGCTCCGGGCCGATGCCGGGATAGTCCAGCCCCGCAGAAATGGAATACACCGGTGCGATCTGCCCGTATTCGTCCTGGCAGAAATAGGACTTCATGCCGTGGAAGATCCCCAGGCTCCCCGTGGCGATAGTAGCCGCCGTCCGGGCCGTATGGACGCCCTTTCCCGCCGCCTCGCAGCCGATCAGCTCCACGTCCTTATCCTCAATAAAATTGTAGAAGGCTCCCATGGAATTGCTTCCCCCTCCTACGCAGGCCACCACAGCTGCCGGAAGCTTTCCCTCTTTCTCCAGGATCTGCGCCTTTGCCTCCCTGCTGATCACGCTCTGGAAATCCCGGACGATCATGGGGAACGGGTGCGGCCCCATAACGGAACCCAGCACATAGAGGGTATCGTCCACCCGGTTGGTCCACTCTCTCATGCACTCGTTCACGGCGTCTTTTAAGGTCTGGGTGCCTGTGGTGACAGGATGGACCTTAGCGCCCAAAAGCTCCATGCGGTACACATTCAGCGCCTGGCGCACTGTGTCTTCCTTGCCCATATAGATCTCGCATTCCATTCCCAGGAGCGCCGCGGCTGTGGCTGTGGCCACCCCGTGCTGTCCCGCTCCGGTCTCTGCGATAATGCGTGTCTTTCCCATCTTCTTCGCCAAAAGCGCCTGCCCCAGCACGTTGTTGATCTTGTGGGAGCCGGTATGGTTCAGATCCTCCCGCTTTAAGTAGATCTTCGCGCCTCCCAGGTCCTTTGTCATCTTTTCCGCATAGTAGAGAAGAGACGGTCTGCCCGCATATTCTCTGTTCAGGGTGTCAAGTTCCTTTTGGAATCCCGGGTCGTTCTTATAATGCTCATAGCACTCCTCCAGATGGATCAGCTCATTCATCAGAGTCTCTGGAATGTACTGACCGCCGTAGATTCCGTAACGTCCTTTGCTCATATTGGTTCC
>CANRMK010000263.1 GCA_947631715.1 uncultured Acetatifactor sp. | reverse complement strand
ATATCCTCACTTTCCGCTTGAGACTTGAGATAAAAGATGATAAAATGGCGGTATACGGTAACTGATGATCGGACAGGCGGCAGGTGCCGCAGAACACCTTTGGAGGAACACAGATGGATATGTTTATGGATAAGCTGGCGCAGAGGATCAATGCCCAGGAGATCATTAAGGCGAATATTTCGGCGGAGACGGAGGAATTAAATCACCTGCGCAGCCGTGCGGCGGAATACACAGACTGTCTTGAAAAGCTGCAGAAGCTGATCGAAGAAAGCTCTGAGAAAATGAAGAATTCCCAAGTGAACGGGGAAGAGATCGATAAGCTTGTCTCTGAGAGTATCGACAAGATCCGTGCATTGCAGCAGGATACCGGCGCATTGGAACAGCTGCAGAAGAGCTTTACGGAGCGCTTTGACGAGGCAGACAGAAAACAGGGAGAATGTCTCAGCAGTGTGAACCGTATCTTGGAAGAAAAACTGGAGGGGATGGATCAGACGCTGGACGAGCGTCTGGAGGACATGGATCAGCGTCTGGTGTCCAAGGTGGACGATATGCACAGGCAGATAGAATCCGGACTGGAAGATGCCGGCCAGCGCATGGAGTCCAGGCTTGAGAGTATGGACAGCACGCTGAAAGAAAAGTTGGAACAGATGTCCAGGCAGAACGAAGATGACTCTGATAAACAGCTGCTGGAACAGCTGTCGGAGCGTATTGGCCTGACGGAAGAAAATGTGCATAAGGAATGCGTGAAAGTATACCGTAATGTGCAGGCGGTAGTCGTGGAGGAAAACAACAAGCAGTCAGAGGTGCTGAACGATGTGAAAGGGAAAATGGAAGCCGTGGGTAAAAAGCTGAAAGCGGTCATGGGCATTTCCATTGCTGCAGTGGCAGTTTCTCTGATCAGTGTGGTGATGCAGTTCCTTTTGTAATACAGGCGGGCCTGCATCTCTCTTTCCGCCCGCGCCGTTTGACGCTTTGCGGAGAGCGCTGTGCCCGCACTTTTTCATAGACGGCCTGTGCGCCGAAAGGAGTGTAGGATTTCAAAGTGGCCAAAGAGATCTGGAAACCGGGCAACATGCTGTACCCGCTGCCGGTAGTTATGGTGAGCGTGGCGGACAGGGACGGGAAAAAGAACATTATTACGATCGCATGGGCGGGCACGGTCTGTACTGACCCGCCCATGGTCAGTATTTCGGTAAGACCGGAGAGATATTCTTACAAAATCTTGCGTGAAACAGGCGAGTTTGTAGTGAATCTCACCACAAAGGAGCTGGCGTTCGCTGCGGACTACTGCGGGGTAAAAAGCGGCCGGGAAGTGGATAAATTTGCAGAGCTGAAGCTGACGGCGCTGCCTGCGGATAATGTATGTGCACCGCTGATCGGGGAGAGCCCGGTGAATCTGGAATGCCGGGTAGTGCAGGTTCTGCCGTTGGGCTCCCATGATATGTTTCTGGCAGAGGTGACTGCGGTCCACGCAGACGAACAGTACATGGACGAGCGTCACAAATTTCATCTGGAACAGGCGGAACCCATCGTATATTCCCACGGAGCATATCTGCTCTGCGGGCAGCAGATCGGAACTTTTGGATATAGTGTGAGGAAAGATCTTCATGAAAGAGGTCGGGCAAAAAGCCATAAAAGTGAAAAACGGCATATCCACAAGGATTCCAAAAAACGAAACGGTCATTGACCGTTTTATTTTTTAAAATACTGTAATTTTTTTGCATTTGCACCATCATTTGCACCATCTATACCAGGGAAATAATGCGGGGGATTTTGATGAAAAAGAGAGCAAATATAGTTTTTTGGATCATATTGGCGGCCGCAGTGCTTGTAAGATGTGTAGGATTCCCGGGAATTCCAAACGGTATCAACCAGGATGAGGCCATGGCCGGGATGGACGCATGGGCCCTGTCAAAATATGGTACAGACAGATATGGTATGCGCCTCCCGGTGCATTTTGAGGCCTGGCGGTATGGTCAGATGAGTGTGCTGCTGTCCTATTGCATGATTCCCTTTATAAAACTGTTTGGCTTTGGGACGCTGGCGGTCCGGCTGCCCATGCTGCTGGCCAGCTGCGGATCCATAGCGCTGGCATACCTGATTGGCAGGAAGATATTCTCTAAAAATTGGGGCCTTCTCTTTATGGCCTTGACGGCAGTGAATCCGTGGCATTTTATGCAAAGCCGCTGGTCACTGGACTGTAATCTGTTTCCCCACGTGTTCCTGCTGGCGTTTTACCTGCTGCTTTTGGGGCTGGAAAAGCGGCGCTGGCTGTATCTGTCCATGATTTTTTTCGGCCTTACCTTTTACTGTTACGGCGTGGCGGTCTATTCGGTGATTCCGTTCCTTGCGGCCTATGCGGCATGGTGCCTCTTAAAGAAGCAGCTGAAGCTCAGAGAGGTGTTGGTCTGTGTCCTGATCTTTACTCTGATCGCGCTGCCGGAGATCATGGTAATGGCCATTAATTTTTTTGGATGGCAGACCATAGAAACGCCCTTTTTTACTATGGGCAGTTTCCCGGGCAGCGTACGGAATCAGGATATCCTGTTCCTGAACTTTTCCATGGGACAGCTGTGGCGTAATCTCTGGTCCATGGTGAAAGTATGTCTTTTGCAGTACCCGGGGTACATTTATAATGCCCTCCCCGGTTTCGGGGCTATGTACTATATTTCTGTCCCCTTTATGCTCCTGGGCATTGCGGATCATACTGTGGCGATGTTCCGGGAGAAAAATGTGCAGGAAAAGACAAAAAGGCTGGCGCTGTGGGGATTCCTGCTCATGGGGGTATGGGTAGGCCTGATCACGTTCGAGGTGAATGTGAACCGGATCAACATCATATTTTTCCCGCTGATCTTCCTGTGCGGATACGGTATCATGACCGCAGTAAAACGTATACGGACTTTGCGGTGCATAGTGCCCGCGGTTTACGGAATTGCTTTTCTGCTGTTCCTGGGCAGCTATTTCACTTCTTTTGTCCAGGAGAGCAGGACATATTACAATGTGAATTTTCTTCAGGCGGCTGCCAGGGCGGATCAGATGGAAGAGTATGACAGACTGTATATCACAGCGGATGTGGATTGGCAGTTCAACTGGCAGATGTCGGAAATCCTGACGCAGTATGCATGCAGGATCGATGCCGCCTATTATCAGGAGAAGACGAACGTGACAGGGGGCAGAGAACTGCTGCCGTATTCTGAGAGGTATCATTTTATAGATGTAAATTACCTGAAAGAGGCTGATCCGGGGGCGCTGTATATAGTCCATGTATCGGAGCTGGGGGAAATGCCTTTTGCGTATAACATTATTGGAGAGGACGGAAGCTATGTATTTCTGGAGCCTTCTTCATGAGAAGAAGCCTGTGGGAGCGCCTGCTCCATCAAGCTCCTGCGCTTTACGGCGTCTTTTCCGTATTTGCTGCGGATCCGGTCAAGGGCTGCGTCAATTTTCATAGATAGTATCCTTAATGACAGCAGCGGCAGCTTCAGGGGAGGTATATCGGGAGGAAAT
>CANRMK010000262.1 GCA_947631715.1 uncultured Acetatifactor sp. | reverse complement strand
CTTTTAAAGCACCGCATTTACGTTGTCTTCCGACAAGTCAAACCACTCTGCATCTGCCTTTTGTTCCTGGGCGTTTATCCTGTCATAAAATTCATTTTCCGAGCAGGGTTCATGATCGATAAAGTATTGCACTGCCAATTCATTGTTCGCATCATAGCTGGATTGGCTATAGGCTTGACCGTCCACGCTGTATCCGGTTTCAGAAAAATTCAATTTTCCTATTCCGGAATCAGCAGCGCCACCTGAAAACTCAAATGTGCCGTCTGCCTTTAACTCCATAAACGCCCTATACCACAGCGTATATCCATAGACTTCTCCGCTCTGCGCATGCAGTATTTCAAAACCGCAGTCATACGTACCGTTCTGGAGCCAGAGAATGATTTCGTCTTCTCCGTCGGCATCCAAATCTAAGACCGCAAATTTTACGGCATTTACGGCATCGCTTTCATCGTCCGTAATTACCTGCCCTATTTCACTGATATTCAGGCTCTTATTTCCCAGATCCGTACATATAAAATCGCTCTTGCCCAAAAGGATCGATCTATAAAGATTTCCCCCTGATGGCAACGACTGTTCTGTGGGCTTTTCAACACTACCATTTGGTGTGTCACTGGAAAGATCCGGACTGCCGCCATCTGCTTTGTCTGCCTGCACACTGTCACTCCCTGCCTGTGCATTGCGATCCTCTGTTTGGGTATTTTGATCCTCGGCCTGGGTATTTTTATCCCCTGTTTTGGTATTGTGATTCTCTGTTCGTGTGTCAGAAGCGTCACTTATCCCCGGATTCGTCGTTTCCAGATCTGTCTGTATCGGCTCTTCCGGCGAATCGCTCTTGATTGCCGAACACCCGATCAGCATTCCCGAAATGAAAGTGACACAAATTGTACAGATACAAACGAATAGGCCGTTTTTCTTGGGTGGTCTGGCCAGTATATTTTTGAACCGCTTTTTCATAATATTTTTTCCTCCGTAAAATTGTGTCGTGAAAGAAGTCTTTTTTCGCTGCCTGCCAAAGGTAGAAAGCAGGGCTTCCGTATATGCTTTTCGGACAGCATAAGAGGTTTGCCGGATCACCCTTTCGTCACAGGACAATTCCATGTCCACAGCTGCCTCTCTCTGCATAACGTATACGAAAGGATTGAACCAATGCAGGGCATTTGCCATTACAAAGAGCAGCTTAAAATAAATATCATGGCGCTTGATATGCGTCAGCTCATGTTTTAAGATAAAAAACAGCTCTTCTTCACTGTAATCACAATCCGGCAATACTATCCCTGGCTTCAGAAGACCGATCGCCATGGGACTGTCTGCGCCCTGATATCTCAGGATCTTGATATTGGGCTTCATCTGCAATTCTCTTGATATTTTACGGGCCTGCTGCAAAATATCTCTTTCTTTCACGGCCATACCTTTTTTGGCGATCTGCCTTTTATAATGCAGGAAGCTGAAAATATGCACCGACAGGAAAAGCAGGCAGCCCGCCAGCCATAGATATGCAATCATGTCCAACCAAGTAAGCTTCCCTGACTTTCGTGCTGTTCGAGACGGTGCTTGAACAGCATTTCCAGGATCGGCCTCCAGCGGTTCTTGTTCTATCGGCGCCATTGCCGGAGCGTCAGTTCCGTCATTTTCGTCGTTCTTATTCTCTGTGTCAACCGGAACCGTAATCTCTGTGGGAACAGTAATTACCATCTGCGGAAATGGTATGTCTATATGGAACGGCAGAATCAGGCGGACAGCGATCACCACCCACATAAGATATTTCCACTTGATCGCATACCTTTGATTCAGGAATGAGGAGAAAAGGAGCAGCAAAATTATCACAAGGCTTGTAGATACGGAAAGAGCAATTACATTTAAAAATAAATTCGTTATCATTTTCCCTCCAGATCATCTAAAAATCTTCTCAATTCATTCACGTCAGAATCCTTGATCGCTTTGCTGCTATAAAGGGTAGCGACCATATTCTGCAGGGAGTTATTATATAGCTTCTCTAAAAAATTTTTGCTTTCTTTTGTCTTAAAATCATTCTCTGAGATAATGGATGAATACAGATTGTTTCCGGTGGAACGGTCACAGCGGAGAAAGCCCTTGTCAACCAAACGTGACAACGATGTCATAAGAGTGGAAAGCTGCCACTTTCTGTGTTCCTGTAATTCCTTTAAAATGTAACTGGAAGTAACAGGAACGTCTGTTTTCCAAATGACCTGCATAATTTCCAATTCAGCTTCCCCTAACTTTTTCATCACCTTGTCCATTGATTACAGCCTCCTTTTATACGATTGTATAATTTATTATACGTCCGTATAATCAATCTGTCAATCGGTAAATTGTTAGTCTTAAAATAGTCGTTACGATTCACAGCCCAATCATGACCTGCCAATCAACTGCTTAAGTGAAAGTACGATGCATCTGACTGGCGTAACAGTTCAGCCATTCCCTCGCAAGTTCAGCCCGGTACTGCCGCTGTTCTCCCGGCAGACGCGCTTCCGCTCGACCCGCAGGACTCAGATCCGCCTGCCGCAACCCCCGGTTGACAAATTTCCAACTGCCCTTTGGTGGTACGCAACCGGAAAATCTGCTATACTCTCCCCATAGATGGCACACACGCCACACAAGGTCCCTATAAATACAATAACTGCTGAAGCAGCGAAAGGAGCGGAAATATGATCTTAGCGGACAAAATAACAAATTTACGAAAGAAGAACGGCTGGTCTCAGGAAGAACTCGCGGAGAAGATGCAGGTGTCAAGACAGGCGGTTTCCAAATGGGAAAGCGCACAGGCCGTGCCCGACCTGGAGAAAATTCTAGCGTTCAGCAGACTTTTTGGCGTCACCACAGACTATCTTCTCAAGGACGAGATAGAGGCCGAGGAATTTACAGACGATGCAGACCGTATCCCTGTGAAACGGGTTTCTCTCGCCCTGGCAAACGAATTTCTGGAATCGAGAAAACAAGCGGCCTATCGCATTGCCGCCGCCACCTTTCTGTGCATCATCGCCGTAATTCCGCTTCTGCTCCTTGACGCCGCGGCAGAACTGCCGGGATTCCCTCTCTCCGAAAATGTGGCCGACGGAATCGGCCTTGTCCTGTTGTTTCTCTTTCTGGTGCCTGCGATAGCAGTCTTTCTCTTCTGCGGCTTCCAAAATGCACCCTTTGAGTTCCTCGAAAAGGAGCCCTTTGAAACGGAGTATGGTGTGGACGGAATGGTCAGGGAAAAACAGCATGCATACAGGGCTTCCTATGTCAAATACAATATCCTTGCCACCTGCCTGTGTGTCCTTTCCGCCATTCCGCTTTTTTTCATCGGAAGCCTCACGGAAAATGAGTTTTTCACCACTGTCTCGCTGGCTGTCACCCTGCTCTTTGTAGGAATCGGCGCGGTTCTTTTTATCCTGGCAGGCGTCCGCTGGGCCAGTATGCAGAAGCTTTTGAGAGAGGGAGGCTATGGTGTCCGGGATCTTCAGGATCAAAGAAAAAAACGCATCCGGGAAAATATGGCGGCGGTTTACTGGCTGACTGCCACCGCCATCTATCTG
>CANRMK010000261.1 GCA_947631715.1 uncultured Acetatifactor sp. | reverse complement strand
TTTATCTTGGTGCCCGGATACGGCGCTCAGGGCGGAAAGGGCGCAGATCTGGTGCATTTCTTCAATGAGGACGGCTTAGGAGCCATCATCAATTCCTCCCGGGGCATCATAGCCGCTTACCAGCAGGAACAGTATGCCCGCTTCGGGGCGGAGGGATACGGGGACGCAGCCCGGGCGGCGGTGGCTGCCATGAAAGAGGATATCGGACAGGCGCTTTCTGCGCGGCACGGATCCCTTTGAGGCAAAAGGAGAACAGATGGAGATCAGAAGAGCTGAAGAACAGGATATACCGGGAATAGACAGCCTGCTGGAGCAGGTGTGCATGGTGCACCACATGGGCCGGCCGGATCTGTTTCAGGGAGATCATAACCGCAAATATACGGACGCGCAGCTGAAAGAGCTGTTAAAGAACGAGCAGCGGCCTATTTTTGTGGCAGTGGACGAAAGCCGGAACGTGCTGGGGTATGCGTTCTGTATCCTGCAGCAGCACCCCAACGACAATGTGCTCACGGACATTAAGACGCTGTATATCGACGATCTGTGTGTGGATGAAAAAAGCCGCAGGCAGCATGTGGGGAAATCCCTTTATGAGTTTGTGCTGGAATTTGCCAGAAAGCTGGGCTGTTACAATGTGACCCTGAACGCCTGGAGCTGTAATCCATCCGCCATCCGATTTTACGAAAGCTGCGGCATGAAGCCCCAGAAGATCGGAATGGAGACGATCCTGTAAAATGCCGGGCTGGGCTTTCTCTGATGACTAAGGAGCTTCGGAGATATGGCGGATGCGGTCGAGCTTAAGGCGTCTGCCGTCTTCCAGGACAATCAGGCGGGCGTGATCATCGATCCTTGCGACTCTGCCTTTTACGGTCACATATGCGCCGCCTGCTTTTTTTCCGTCCGGCTCAAAGTAAGTGAATACGGCTTCCGGCAGCAGTCTTTCGCCGGATTCTGTAAAAGAGCAGTTCGACAGGGCTTTTCGGAGGAGCAAAAGCCGCCTGTCCAGCAGCTCTTTTTCGTTTTCATCCGGTTCCGTCCAGGCCTCCGTGATCCGTTCCGTCTCCAGGATAGCGTCCTGATGGCCGGTGAGAGCGGCAAAGGGCGAGAACTGGGCGGCCCGGTCCGCAAGCGGCATTCTGGGATGAACGGAGGAGGTGGGATGGGGAAGCTGTATGATATCGTCATAGCGATGGTCTTCTTTCATGCCTTATGCCCTCCGATCTGGCTGTTCCGGTCTCTGGCAGTAGCTCCCTCCTGCAGGCTGGTTCCCTTTAAGACAGCGTTCTTTCCGTATTTCTTTTTTACGTTCAGTATGGCTTCCTGGAGCCTGCGCTCCTTTTGCAGTCTGGCGTTTTCCTCCGCCTGTTTCCTCTCAAGAGCTTCATAGTCGGTGAACAGATCCAGCTGTTCATAGGAAGCGCTCTCCTTTTGGAGGCTTTCTTGCATAAGATGGTCCGCTGTGACAGTGATCCGCCGGATCAGGAGGGAGGGATCCGTGATCCGGTGGTACAGGCGGACGGCTGCGTCTGCGATCAGGCGTCCGGAGGAGGTGAAGCTGTCCAGGCGCACAGTCCCGTGGGCATGCTTGGGCACCTTTCTCCCATAGCGGTCCGTTGTGACTTCTCCCCTGTACTGTTTCCGGATTCCGGGATTGGTGAGATTTTCCACATCATACCCTACAGTCAGCACGATCTGATCTGTCAGCAGCCTTTTTTCCACCAGATCCAGGGCGATCTGGTCCGCCATTTCCCGGACGATCAGTTCCCCTTTCTGAAATTCATAGGGACATTTGAGCACCTGGCCGGAGCAGATACTGTTGTTCTCCGGTTCATAAGCCCGGATCATGTCTATGGTCACGGGCTCCCAGCCCCAGGCGTGATCTATGAGCAGCTCGGCATTCACGCCGAACAGCCGGTACAGCAGATCTTCGCTGTGGTATTCCCCAGGACCGCCCAGGGAGCATCTTGCGATATCCCCCATGGTGAACAGCCCGTTTGCTTCCAGCTTCTTCGCATACCCCTGCCCCACCCGCCAGAAGTCCGTCAGAGGCCTGTGGCTCCAGAGGAGTCTCCGATAGCTCATCTCGTCCAGGCTGGCGATGCGGACGCCGTTTTCGTCCGGCGCCACATGCTTTGCCACAATATCCATGGCCACCTTGCACAGGTACAGATTGGTGCCGATCCCGGCGGTGGCGGTGATCCCGGTGGTATCAAAGATATCCCGCAGGATCCTTGATGCCAGCTCCTCTGGGGAAAGCCTGCAGGCCGGAAGATAGTGGGTCACGTCAAGGAACACTTCATCGACGGAGTAGACGTGGATATCTTCCGGCGCAATATATTTCAGGTAAATCTTGTAGATGCGGGTACTGTATTCCAGATAGAACGCCATGCGGGGAGGCGCAGTGATAAAGGAGGCCTCCAGTTCAGGGTGCTCGGCCAGTTCAGGGGCGCTGCAGGAGGATCCGGCAAACTGCCTGCCGGGCGCTTTGGATTTCCGCTCTCTGTTCACTTCCCGCATTTTCTGGACTACCTCGAAAAGCCTTGCCCGGCCAGGAATGCCGTAAGCTTTCAGGGCTGGGGAAACGGCAAGGCAGATCGTCTTTTCCGTCCTGGATGGATCCGCCACCACCAGGTTTACCGTCAGAGGGTCCAGATGCCTTTCCACGCACTCCACCGAGGCATAAAAGGACTTCAGGTCGATGGCAAGATAATAGCGTTGTTCCTCCTTAGAAATCTCCACACTGGTTTCCTCCTGTCCGCACAGTTCCGGTTTCCTTAAAAAAGATTATAACAGAAAATATGTTCGATTTCCAGAGGAAAAAACTGTAAAGGGGAGGAGGGCAGCCTGTCCCCTGCCGTATCCGGTATCAATTTATCAAATATTGTCATAATATATAGAAAAGACCGGCCCGGAAGCTGCGGGCGGCGGGCCGGAAAAGAGAGATTGTCCGGGGAGGAGAACAATGAGCAGAGAGGGCAGACGAAGGGTGCTGATCTTCTTTTTGCTGGGAATAGCAGCCGGCATCTTAATGATGATGTGGTGCCATAGATTCGAAAGCGGCAGGGCAGAGCTTCCCATTCCGTCCGGCGAGGCCAGGGGGGTGGGGCTGGTGATCGAACCGGACCAGGGAAAGCCGGCGGCATATGGGAATGGAAGCGGAAAGGCCCAGGGAGTGGTCATAGAGGGAAGAGAATTCATGAGAGTCAGGGCAGGCCGCAGAGAGGAGACGGTCCGGTTCTACAATCCGAAAGAAAATGCCGGCCTGTATTATCTGTCCTTTGAGCTCCGGCTGTATGAAAGCGATGGACAGGATTATGAAGTCCTGTACACGTCGGGCCTTGTGGAACCGGGGCAGTCCGTGAACAAAGCAAAGTTTTCCAGGGAGCTTGAAAAGGGCGTGTACGATGCGGTGATCCATGTCCAGCCCTGCCGCATGAATGAGGAGAAGACGCTCACCAACAATGCGGATATCAAAATCCGGCTGATCGTGGACTAGAACGGGTAACAGTTCAGCCTTTCCCTTGCAAGTCACGCCCGGTACTGCCGATGTTCTCCCGGCAGACGCGCTTCCGCTCGG
>CANRMK010000260.1 GCA_947631715.1 uncultured Acetatifactor sp. | reverse complement strand
AACGGCCAGATGCGCCTGCGCAATCCCTTTCTCTCTTTCCGGGATCTGGACACGGTGACCCAGGCCCTGGAAAAGGAGTTCCAGGAGATTCCCGCTTCCCAGCTGCGGGCTGCCGCGGCCAAGGGCTGGGAGGAATTAAATAACGTTAGATTGGATATACAAAAAAAGGGGGAGGAGGCCCTGGCCTTTCTGCGGGAGAACGGCAAGCGCGGGATCGTGCTGGCAGGGCGGCCCTACCATATCGACCCTGAGATCAACCACGGGATTCCGGAGCTGATCACGTCTTACGGTCTGGCCGTACTGACAGAGGACTCTGTCTCCCATCTGGGCAGACCGGAGCGGCCGCTCATCGTCTCCGACCAGTGGATGTATCACTCCCGGCTGTACGCCGCCGCCAGCTATGTGAAGACGGTTGACGACCTGGACCTGATCCAGTTAAACTCTTTCGGCTGCGGCCTGGACGCCGTGACAACGGATCAGGTAAACGATATTCTCTCCGGTTCGGACAAGATCTATACCTGTTTAAAGATCGATGAGGTGAACAATCTGGGGGCCGCCAGGATCAGGATCCGCTCCCTGCTGTCCGCTATCCGCGTAAGAGAACGCAGGAACAGCACCCGCACCATCACGTCCTCCGCCATCAAAAAAGTGCCCTTTACCGAAGAAATGCGGAAAGAATACACCATTATCTGTCCACAGATGTCCCCTATCCACTTCGAGATCCTGGAGCCGGCTTTCAACGCCTGCGGCTATCACTTTGAAGTGCTGGGCAACGACAACAAGCATTCTGTGGACGTGGGTCTGAAATACGTAAATAATGACGCGTGTTATCCATCTCTTCTGGTGGTGGGCCAGATCATGGAGGCGCTGCTTTCCGGCAAATATGACCTGAACAGGACAGCCATAGTCATGACCCAGACCGGCGGCGGCTGCCGTGCCACAAATTATGTGGGCTTTATCCGCCGGGCGCTGAAGAAAGCAGATATGGCGCAGATTCCGGTGATCTCCCTGAATCTGGCCGGGATCGAGTCAAATCCGGGCTTCCACCTAAACGCGGAGCTTCTTTTGAGAGCCGCAGTAGGCGCGGAATTCGGCGATATCTTTATGCGCTGCATATACCGGATGCGCCCCTATGAGGCCGTCCCCGGAAGCGTGGACCAGCTTCATGAAAAATGGCTCGCAGAGGTACAGCGGTTCGTAGCCGCCAAGAGGATCGATCTGTTCCGGTTCCGCAAAATGTGCCGCCAGATCATCCGCGAATTCGACCAGATCCCTCTGCGGGACATCAAAAAGCCCAGAGTGGGCATTGTGGGAGAAATCCTCGTAAAATTCTCTCCCGCCGGCAACAATCATCTGGTAGAGCTTCTGGAATCCGAGGGGGCCGAGGCTGTAGTGCCTGACCTGATGGACTTTATGCTCTACTGCTTCTACAACCAGATCTACAAGGCGGACAATCTCGGCACCAGCAGGCGCGCCGCAAAGCTGTCCTCCCTGGGAATATGGGCTGTTGAACATGTGCTGAGAGGTGCGGCGGTAAAAGAGTTCCAAAAGAGCCAGCACTTTAATGCCCCCACCCCCATTCGGGAAATCGCCTCCTATGCGGAACCCATTGTGTCCATCGGCAATCAGACGGGGGAGGGATGGTTCCTCACCGGGGAGATGGTGGAACTGATCCGCGGCGGCGTGCCCAATATCGTCTGCACCCAGCCTTTCGGCTGCCTGCCCAACCATGTGGTGGGAAAAGGCGTGATCAAGGCCCTGCGGAAAGCCTATCCCGTCTCCAACATTGTAGCTGTGGATTACGACCCGGGCGCCAGCGAGGTCAATCAGCTCAACAGGATCAAGCTGATGCTCTCAACGGCGCACAAAAATATGGAGCAGTCCGCCGCAGAAACATAGAAACGTCAAAGAAAAAGACCAAGATGCATCGTTGCATTTTGGTCTTTCCATTTTCACCGGCGCGTCTCCCATACTGTCACGGTATTTTACGATACCATTTCTTCCCGGTTGTCCAGATACTGCTGCAGCACGCCCACCACTTCCTCGGCGCTCAAGCCTGCCTCCTCGATCAAAGCGCTGACAGCCTCCAGCTCTTTGCGCCGCTTTTCCTGATAAAGCTCCTCCAGTTCCCGCTTCTCCGATTCCACCCGGGTCATCAAAGCCTCTATCATCTCCTGTTTTGCCGTGATCTTCTCATCGATCGTCTTCCGCTGTCCTCTTGCCATATCCGGTCTCCTTTCCAGGGCTTTCAGCCGGCGTCCGGAGTGCAGACGCACAGCCGCTGTCCTTTTCTATAAAGTATATGGACAAGACTGGAAAATATTCACATTTCTGTCACTTTTTTCACGAATCATTTCAGCGCTTCGCTCAAATCCTTCGGAATCCCTCTCGGCCACAAGTATTCCGGAGAAGTTTTATACTTTTCTTTGACATAGGCAAATAATTGTTCTCTAAAAGATTTCACGGAGCTTGCTTTTAATCTCTTGACCATTCTTCTCCTCTTTTTTTGACCGCTCTGCAAACGGGAATTCTGATCAGACCTATTTCTCATCATTGTCGAGTATTATAACATATAACTTTCTCCCGTTCAAACCGGCATCTCAAAAGCTTAGCAGAAAAATCAATTTCTCAAATTTCTGCCCAGATCGTATGCCGCCTGTAAATAGCCAGAGCGTCTTGTCATTTCCGGCGTGCCGCAGCCTTTTCCAAGTACCCTTCCCTGATCTTTCAGGTTCAGGTACCGCACCAGCGTGTCATAATGCGATTCCAGCGATTCAAACGTCCATGTGTCGTTATTCCATGCCACAGTTAAAAGCGCCGACTTCATATGCTTTCTCTGGATGCTGCTGTTAAAAGCACAGAACCGGTCGATCAGCGTCTTAAGCTGGGCGCTCATGCCGTAATAATAAAGCGGCGTCACGAACACCATCATGTCCGCGTCCAGTATTCTCTGCCGGATCTCATTTACATTATCTTTTTGTACGCATGGCCCCTCATACCCGCAGTGGATACAGCCAATGCATGGGTGGATGTTTGCATGGGCAGCATCGATCACCTGTACGCTGTGTCCCGCCTCCTCCGCTCCTTTGCGAAACTGCTCCGCCAGCAGATTGGAAGATCCGTTTTTATTGGGACTGCCTTCTAATAGTACAATCTTCATAAAGTATTCACCCACGCTTTCAATTCAGTTGTAGAAGGATTGCCGTTCAATATCTTGCCCTCCGTGATCACCGTATCAGCCGCTGCCGAGCCTTTTAACCTGTCCACGGCTTTTCCGAACCCGCTGCCGCCGGAAGTGGCGAACAATACGATCTTCTTTCCGGAAAAATCATAGCTTTCCAGAAAACTGTTGATGATCGTCGGCGCCACATACCACCAGATAGGGAAGCCCAGTAGGATCGTATCATAAGCGCTGATGTCGGCGTCCTTGTCCGCCAGCGCCGGACGGCTGGATCTGTCATTCATCTCCACAGAACTGCGGGACTGCTTATCCATCCAGTTCAAGTCCGCCTGCGTGTAAGGCACGGCGGGCCTGATCTCATACAGATCTGCGCCTGCTGCCTCTGCAAGATTCTTT
>CANRMK010000259.1 GCA_947631715.1 uncultured Acetatifactor sp. | reverse complement strand
ATCTCTTACGATGACAGGGCGGCGCTGTATCCGGGTGCGTCCTATCCGGAAAACGGCGGCTGTGAAAGTGAGCTGATCCTGGTGGAGAAGCCGGCCGGCAGCTCGGACTTAAGCGTAGAGCAGGCGGAGGCCAGGGCGGTTGCGGCAAGGATTAAGGAGCTGAGGGAGAGCTTGTCCGTGACGGATCAGGAGAGCGGCCAGTTAAGACCTGCCCGGTTCTCCGACATGGTGATCCTGTTCCGTTCAGGCAGCGGCTGGGACGAGGAATTCAAGGCAGTGCTGGAGGAGGAGGGGATCCCGGCCTATGTCACCTCGAAGACCGGCTATTTTGCCGCTTCCGAGGTCCAGGAGCTTCTGCAGCTTCTCCGAGTGCTGGACAATCCCACCCAGGATATCCCTCTGTTCGGCGTGATGAAGTCCCTCTTTGGGGGATTTACCGAGGAAGAGATTGCGCTGATCCGCAGCGGCCACCAAAGCGGCAGCCTCTATGACGCTGTCAGGGCGTTGGCGCAAGGGGAGGACAGCGGAAGCGATGAGGGGCAGGGCAGCTGTGGAGGAGAAGCGAAAGCCCGGGAGGAGCTGAGACACAAAGCGGCCGCTTTTCTGGAGAGGATCCGGGGATACAGGGATTGTACGGTCTATCTTCCCATTCGGGATCTTCTGACGAAGATTGTGACGGACTTTGACTACCTGAATTATGTGACGGCCCTGCCGGCAGGGGGGAAGCGTCGGGCCAATGTGGAGATGCTGTTCACCAGGGCTTCTGACTTTGAAAAGACCAGCTATTACGGGCTGTTTCATTTTGTGCGCTATATGGAGCAGCTGGAGAAGTACGATGTGGATTACGGCGGGGCGGAGCTGTTGGACGAAAACGCGGATGTGGTGCGGATCATGAGTATCCATAAGAGCAAGGGGCTTGAGTTTCCCATTGTGATCGTGGCGGGGCTCGGCAGGCGGTTCAACATGCAGGACGTGAATCAGTCCCTGATCGTGGACATGGACCTGGGCCTTGCCACGGACTATGTGGATCCCGTGCGCCGGGTGAAGAATAAGACCCTGCGGCGGCTGGCGCTTTCGGAGAAGCTCAGAGAGGACAGCCTGGGGGAGGAGATGAGAGTGCTCTATGTGGCTCTGACCAGGGCAAAGGAGAAGCTGATCCTCACGGCCAGCCTGGAGAAAGCGGCCGAAAGGTGGGAGCGGTACCGGGAGAACAGTGCAGAAAAGCTGGATTATCTGGACTTTATGGAGGCGGGCAGCTTCCTGGATATGATGCTTCCCGTGGTGGGCCGGTCGGATATCCGCGTGACTGTGGTGCGGGAGGAAGAGCTTCACAGGGAGGACCTGGCGGAGCAGATCGGCATGTACGACAGGAAAAGGAGACTGGAGCAGGCGGAGAGCCTGGGGGATCAGGCGGCGCTTGCGCTTCTGCGGGAACGCCTGAACGCGGGATACCGCTTCCGGGCGCTGGAGGGGCTGTATACCAAGACAACGGTGTCGGAATTAAAGATCGCCGCCATGGCGGACCGGGACGAGGAGGCATACCATACGTTCGAGGAAAAGGAGATAGAGCCCTATATCCCCGCTTTCCGCAGGGCGGAGGAGAAAGTGAGCGGCACTGTCCGGGGAAACGCCTACCACCGGGTCATGGAGCTTCTGGATTTTGACGGGCTGACAGGAAAAGCGTGGGCGGAAACCGCCGGAACGTCTGGCGGCCCCGGGGAGCCGCAGGATCGTGAGATCCAGAACAGGGATCTCTTTAGGCAGAAGCTTCAGGAGGCGTTAAAGGGCTTTCTGGACGCGGAGACGGCTTCAAAGCGTTTAAGCACCGAATACCGCCAGGCGGTGCGGGACGGGCGGATCCTGGATTTTTTGATGAGCCCCCTTGCATTCCGCATGTGGAAAGCCCAGAGGGCCGGGAAGCTTTACCGGGAGCAGCCGTTCATACTGGGGATCGACGCCGGGAGGCTGAACCGGGAGCTGCCTGACGGGGAGACCGTGCTGATCCAGGGCATCATAGATGCGTTCTTTGTGGAAGAGGACGGGCTTGTGCTCTTAGACTATAAGACAGATGCGGTGGATTCCATGGAGGATTTGTGGAACCGCTATGAGACACAGATGGACTATTACAGGGAGGCGCTGGAGAAGCTGATGGGAATGCCGGTGAAAGAGAGGATCCTGTATTCCTTTCACCTTGGGCGGCCGGGGAGCCGGGAATGAATGGGAATGGGGCGCAACGGTTCAGTCATTCCCTTGCAAGTCACGCCCGGTACTGCCGATGTTCTTCCGGCAGACGCGCTTCCGCTCGGTTCCGCACGTAACGGACCCAAGGCATGTAAGACATGCCTGCTCGAGAGTACCTCGCCAAGTGCCGACGTGCTCCAACGGTCTGCCGGAAGAACATCGACATTACCGGGCTGAAAACGAAGGGGGTCTGCCCCTGTGAAAGATTTACATTGACTTATGATGGAAAGTAATGGATAATGGCTATAGAGAGACGGCCGCTTATGGTCAGGCGGTGTGGAAACGGAGCGGACGATATGACAGAGAAAGCCGAGAAAGATAAGGGGAAGCGCAAAAAGATAGGTATTGGGGCAGCAGCGGCAGCTGTAGTCTTGGCAATGATAGTGACAGTAGCGCTGATATCCGGGGGCGGCAGTGAGACCTACCGGTCCATCCGCATTGTGGAGACGGCCGGAGGCGTCACCATAGACCGGGAGGGCGTGGGGCTTCTGGAAGCATCGGCGAATATGAACCTGGTGTCCAATGACCGCGTGCGGACAGAGCCGGACGCCTATGTGGTGCTGAGACTGGACGAAGACAAGTATGTGATGCTGGGCGAAGAGGGCGATATGCGGATAGAAGCGGAGGGAGATGCGTCCGGCGGCAGGACGGCCATTCATCTGGAGGCCGGCAGCGTGCTGAACGAGATCCAGAATCCTCTGGGCCAGGGAGCCTCCTATGAGATCATCACTCCTAACGCGACCATGTCGGTGCGGGGGACCGTGTTCGAGGCCAGGAAAGACCCGGACAGCGATACGATGGAGGTGCTTGTCTATGAAGGCACTGTGGCGGTGAGCCTCGGAGGCGGAGAGCCGGCGCTGTACCAGAAAGGGGAATACACGAAATTTTCCGCAGGAGAGGATCCCGGTTTTTTGGTGGAACGGAGCGGCATCACGGATGAGGTGATGAATGTACAGATGCTGGACCGGCTGGAGCAGATTCAGGAGAACGGCAGGCCCCTGGACTTCGGTGAGGCGGATCCTGTTGCTCTGGCGGACAGCGGACAGCAGGCCGGGACATCTGTGGAGGAGACGATTCCGCCCCGGGCTTCAGAGGAGCCTGCAGAGACGGAAAACCCTGTTACCTCGCCGGAGATCGCCCGGACGGAACCGCCGTCGCAGACTCCATCGGTGAGGACGCAGGTGACAGAGGCGCCCCGTCAGACCATAGCTCCGGTGATTCCGGAGACGGTAGCGCCCGGAGAGCAGCCTGAGCCAGCCGACGATCCGGAGCCGGAGGAAGCGCCTGCGCCTGTGAGGACGCCGGAGCCTGCAGGGACGCAGAAGCCCACGGACGCACCGAG
>CANRMK010000258.1 GCA_947631715.1 uncultured Acetatifactor sp. | reverse complement strand
AGTTATGAGTTTGATGACCATAACAATTGGGAAGTGATCGAGGAGTTCTGTAAGTATATGGGTGGCAGAGAGGATATTTGGTATGCCACCAACATCGAAATTATTGATTATATGGAGGCTGCTGGGAGACTGCGGTTTACTGCGGACAATACGAAAGTTCATAATCCCAGCGCTTCCAGCGTATGGCTGCAGATAGACGATAAGGCCTATGTAGAGGTAAAGGGGGGCAGCCTGACAGATCTGGCGAAAGAAGCAGGCTGTTAACGGCAAAAAGAAAAGAGGGAATATGCAGAAATATATTATGGCACTGGATCAGGGCACTACAAGCTCCAGGTGCATTTTGTTCGACAGGGCGGGAAATATCTGCTCTATGTCCCAAAAGGAATTTACACAGTATTATCCCAAGCCGGGCTGGGTGGAGCACAATCCCATGGAAATCTGGTCTTCCCAGCTGGCGGTGGCCACGGAGAGCATGGCCATGCTGGGGGCGTCGCCGGAGCAGATCGGAGCCATCGGCATCACCAACCAGCGGGAGACTACCATTCTCTGGGACAAACGGACTGGCGAGCCCGTGTACAACGCCATTGTATGGCAGTGCCGCCGGACTGCGGATATGATCGAAGAGCTGAAACGAGACGGCTTTGATCAGGTGATCCGGCAAAAGACCGGGTTAATACCGGACGCTTATTTCAGCGCGTCTAAAATCGCCTGGATTTTAGACAATGTGCCCGGGGTCCGGGAGAGGGCCGAGGCGGGCGAACTGCTTTTTGGCACTGTGGACACATGGCTGATCTGGAATCTGACGAAGGGGGCGGTGCATGTGACGGATTACACCAATGCCTCCCGCACTATGCTCTTTGACATTCACAGACTTTGCTGGGACAAAGAGATCCTTGACAGGTTCCGGATCCCGGAGGGACTGCTTCCCCAGGTAAAGCCGTCCTCCTGCATTTTCGGCCATACGGATGCCTCTGTGCTGGGCGGCGTGATCCCCATTGCGGGAGCTGCAGGGGATCAGCAGGCCGCGCTGTTCGGCCAGTGCTGCTTTGAGCGGGGCGATGTGAAAAATACATACGGTACAGGCTGTTTCCTTTTGATGAATACGGGAGATCGGGCCATCGAGTCCAAGTCCGGGCTGCTGACGACCATTGCGGCGGGAACGGAGGCAAAGCCTCAGTACGCTTTGGAGGGCAGTGTCTTTGTGGCCGGTGCGGGCGTCCAGTGGCTCAGGGACAGTATGCGTATGATCCGAAACGCCGCACAGTCTCAGGAATACTGTGAAAATGTAGACGATACCGCCGGCGTGTATGTGGTGCCCGCTTTTGCGGGAATGGGCGCGCCCTACTGGAATCAGTACGCAAGAGGGACGATCGTGGGGATCACTCGAGGCTGTACCAAAGAACATTTTATCCGCGCCACACTGGAATCCATTGCATACCAGACAGCGGATGTGCTTCGGGCAATGGAACAGGACAGCGGTATCCGCTTAAAAAGCCTGAAAGTGGACGGAGGCGCCAGCGCGAATGACTTCCTGATGAGCTTTCAGGCAGACATAGTCAACACTTCCGTACACAGACCCAAGTGCATAGAGACGACTGCGCTGGGTGCGGCATACCTGGCCGGCCTTGCCGTGGGCTATTGGAAAGACCGGGCGGAAATCATGGATAACTGGCAGATCGGAAAAGAATTCCGGCCGGCCATGCCGGAGGAAAAGAGGACACTGCTTTTGAAAGGCTGGAAGAGGGCCGTAAGATGCGCCCTGGCCTGGGCCGAAGACGATTAGGCGGATGACTTGTGAAAGAGGACTCATTTTTTTCTTGTAATGAAATTAAAATGTAGTATAATTAGATTGTCTAAATTCTTCTGCGCCGAAATTCGCAGAACAGAATTTATGTATATACTATAAAACAGGAATTGTGCCGTATCGGACAGGCTTAAAGAGTGCGGCGCAGAAATGAGGGAAATTATGTTAGTGCAAAAGTACAAGGATATGCTGTCCGCAAAGTCTGTGATCAGGCAGCTTTCGGAATTCGCCACGGCCAGAGGACAAGAGATCGGCTATGAGAATGTATTTGACTACAGCCTTGGCAATCCGTCGGTGCCGGTGCCGCAGGATCTGACCTTTACCACCATTTATTATGTTACCACGGACACTCAGGCGACCCACGGCTACAGTCCGAGCCTGGGCATTACCTCTGTGCGTGAAGAGGTGGCAAAGTCCCTGAGCGCGAGATTCGGGCTTCCGTACCGAAAGGAACACATTTTTATGACAGCGGGCGCCGCGGGGGCTCTGGCCCACGCATTCCGCCTGGTGACGGAGCCGGGGGATGAGGTTTTGACCTTTGCACCGTTCTTCCCGGAGTACCATCCCTATGTGGATCTTACGGGAGCGGTCCTGAAAGTGGTGCCGCCCGATACGGAAACATTTCAGATCAATGTGGAAAAATTCCGGGAAATGCTGACGGAGCGAGTGATGGCCGTGCTCATCAATACGCCCAACAATCCGTCCGGCGTTGTGTACTCGGAGGAAACGCTGCAGAGGCTGGGAGATATCCTGCGGGAGAAGTCGGAGGAATTCGGACACGATATCTATCTGATCTCTGACGAGCCCTACCGGGAGATCGTTTTTGACGGGGAGACGGCGCCCTGCCCGTCCCGGTTCTATGACAATACTATCATGTGCTATTCATTCTCCAAGGCTCTGTCTCTGCCGGGAGAGCGCATCGGGTACCTGGCTGTCAATCCCAACTGCAGGGACGCGGAGCTCATGGTCAATATGTGCGGACAGATTTCCAGGGGCATCGGCCACAACTGTCCGGCGTCGCTCTTTCAGCTGGTGACTGCGCAGATGCTGAATCAGACGGCGGACCTCAGCGTATATGAGACCAACAGGAATATCCTGTATAAAGAGCTGACGGATCTGGGATTTACCTGTGTAAAGCCCGGCGGGACTTTCTATATCTTTCCAAAGGCGCTGGAGGAGGATGCGAAAGTGTTCTGTGAGAAAGCCCTGAAATATGATCTGATCCTGGTGCCGGGAGATACCTTTGGCGCGCCGGGATATTTCCGTATGGCGTACTGTATCGATACGGAAAAGGTAGAGCGTTCTCTGGAAGCTCTCAGAAAATTTGTAAAGACGGAATACAGATAAAGAAGGTGGATTTATGTATCAGGCGGGACTGATCCTGGAGGGCGGCGGAATGAAAGGCGTATACACGGCCGGAGTCCTGGATTTCTTTCTGGATAAGGGGATAGAATTTTCCAGTGTGTACGGCGTCTCTGCGGGAGCCTGCCATATGTGCAGCTATCTGTCAAAACAGCGCGGCCGCGCCTTTGACGTGAATGTGGATTATCTGAATACCAGGAGGTACTGCAGCCTTGAAAGTCTGCTCACCACAGGTGACCTGTTCAATGTGGATATCTGCTATCATCTGATACCGGAACATCTCTATCCCTACGATTACGAGGCGTTCGACCGGTACGAGGGCAGGGCCGTCAGCGTTGTCACGGATATCGTTACGGGCAGGCCCGTGTATTTCCGCATACGGGACATGAAAGCGGACATTGACAAGATCCGCGCATC
>CANRMK010000257.1 GCA_947631715.1 uncultured Acetatifactor sp. | reverse complement strand
GCTTCAGCGCACATCCATTCAAAACTGCCTTTCTGCAGCGTTCATTCCAGGATCTCCACGATCTTTCCCAGTCCTGACACCGTGAGGATCCGCCTGATCTGCCTGTCCGCATGAATGGCATAGACATGTCCGCCGAAACAGGATATCTTCCTGTAGCGTCCCATGATGATGCCGATCCCGGAAGAATCCATGAACCGGGTATTCTCAAAGTCGAACACCACATTGTACACCTCCTTCCGCATCAGATGCCTGTCCGCATTTTCACTGATATATCCTGCGCGGTGATGGTCTATCTCCTCCGGCATCCTGATCATCAGACAGTTGTCTATGACCTGAAAATCCTCCTGCATGACCTGATCCATAGAAATCCCTCCCTTTTCCTTTGAGAACTTTCCTGATAAAGCAAGAACCGCAGAAGACAATCTCTGTGCTTCTGCGGTAAATTAAGAAAGAACCTATAGAAATCTATAGGTTCTCCTCTTTCGTTCCTTTTGTGTTCCATTCGTCAGTATCCTGCAGAACTGCCCGCGCCGGGTCACTCCGCAGGCGCCAGTTCGTTCTTATACTTCCGCGCATTGTTCGCGCTGATGGTATTCGGAAATTTCTCAATGACTTTCTCATATGCCGCCACAGCCTCGTCCGTCTTGCCCAGCCTGTGGTAAGCTCTGGCCAGCTGATACAGGGCATCCAGATTGGTGTCGTCATAGAACACCGCTTTTTCCAGGCTCTCCACTGCAGCCGCGTCGTTGCCTGCCTGGACTGCCGCGCTTCCGTCCGCATAATAGCTCTTGGCCACCTCCGGCCCGATGGCTGCTAACAGCATATGGTACAGGCTCTGGAATCCCTCGGAGGTCTCTTCCAGCACCACCGACTGTGCAATGGCATCCAGCTTCTCCGCTGCCGCCTGGACGTCCTGAGTCTCCAGATAAGAGGCAGCCGCGGACAATAGTTCGTCTATGGTCTGCATGGTGCCGTCCGCTCCTACGATCCCGTCCAGCTCCTGGTTCAACGCATCGTTCTCCCGGTTCAGCTTCTCTATCTGGCTCTCCAGCTCCTGGATCCTGACCGTCTTCGCATCGGATTCGTTGCCGATCTGGGTAATGCTGGCCTGCATCTCGTTCCTGGCGTTGGACTGAGCGGCAGGCACCATGAGAAAGTAAGTGACTGCCAGGCCGATGAGCAGTCCCAGGCCCAGATTCACCAGGGTGGACGCGCCTCCCCGCCGGGGCTCTTTTACATTTAACGGCTGTATGATGACCTCGTTGTCGCTCTGATAGCGCACGGCTTCATCTTTCTTTTTCTTCGCCGGCTGACGGACAGTCTCGTCCGGCGCCAGCATCTGTTCCACCTCTTTCAGATACCGCAGGGTCTGAATATTGTTCCGGTCAATATCGGCGCATTTGTGCAGTTCCCGCTCCGCCCGTTCCCACTCTTCGCTGTCCATATACAAAAGCGCCAGAAGCTGATGTGCCCTGACGAACCTTGGATTTAAGGAAAGCACTTTCTTTAACTGGATCACGGCCAGATCCTTGCTGTCCTGCATACAATACACCAGCGCCTGGTTATATTTCTTGATCGTCTGGTTAATGGAATCCAGTCTGGCGGAATTGGACTGAAGTTCTTCGATAAAATCATCGGCAATATTTTTTTCCGGCCGCAGATTCTTGCTGATGACCCACTCGCTGAGGGCCGCGACCACCTCGCCCATCTCAAAATACACCAGTCCCAAAAGGTTGCGCGCATCTATATTATTCTTATTGAATTTCAGGCTCTGTCTCAGACTGGTGACCGCACCGGTCAGGTCTCTCACTCCGGCTTTCTCCAGGCCGTCGTTGTAATACATATTGGAGACATACATGATCTTTTTGTACAGCGAAACGTCCGCTCCGCAGGCGGTGCAGAAATCATGCTCCGACAGATGACAACCGCAGTTATAACAAAACATTACGACACCTCATTTGATTTCTCTTCCGATTCCTTGATCATCTTCACCAGCAGATCTGCCATATCCGTCAGATCCTGATTGTAAATGGCCTCCTCCGCATCCTCCACCTCAAGGCTTGGATGAAACTTTTTCAATTCCTCTTCAAAATTTATCATCTCTGACCAACTCCTTTATCTCACCTGCAAGATACAGGCTTCCCGCCGCATAGATCCGCTCTCCGGCAGCCCGGTCCGAAAGCAGCCCCCTCAGAGCAGCTGCCGTGCTCTCAAAGACAGAGCACCTGACGCCCCATCCGGCAAACAATTTTTCAAGATCACCGGCGTTCCTTCCGCGCTCTGACCGCAGGGGCAGGACCGCAATCCTGTCGAACAGCCCGCTGTCGGCCACCGCCTTCGCCATACTGAAATAATCCTTGTCTTTCACTACGCCGAAAAGGAGGCTCCTGCCGTTCTGTCTTGCCTCCCGGCCTGCACATTTTCCGTCCTCCGCCACCGACTCTAAGAAAGCTCTGATGCCGTCCTCATTATGCGCGCCGTCCACATAGACCTCCGGCAGCACCTCTTCCATTCTCCCGGCCCAGAAGCAGGCGGCGAGCCCGGTTCTGATCTGCTGCTGCGTCACGGTCCTTCCCCGGTCCAGCATCTCCAGGGCACGCACGGCCAGAGCGGCATTTTCCATCTGGTAAAACGCCGCTGTGTGCAGAATAAGACTAATATAACCATAATACCTAGTACGCAGGGAAAAATCAATGGTTTTATTCATAAAATTTGAGAATGTATAGTCCTCTTTTGACACAAAGCAATAGGGAATCCCAAGTTCCGACGCTCTTTTCTCAAATACGCGGTCCGTCCCGGCACAGGTGTCCCAGAAGACCGCGGGGACGCCCGCCTGCAGGATCCCAGCTTTTTCCGCGGCGATCTGCTCCAGAGTATCCCCCAGATACTGCATATGGTCCCGGCCGATATGCGTGATCACGGCCAGTTCTTTCCCGGACACGGCATTGGTAGCGTCCAGTCTGCCGCCCAGACCGGTCTCCAGAATACAGTAATCCGGCTTCTTCTTGCGAAAGTAGAGCATTCCCATGAGGAACAGGAATTCAAAAAAAGACGGATGGTAAGCGTCCGGTCTGTCCTGCTCCAGCGCCTCCCAATCCAGCCTTTCATAGACCTCCAAAAAGCAGTGCAGGAAATCCTCCCTTGAAATCATCTCCCCGTCTGCCACAAAACGCTCTCTGATATCGACCAGATGGGGGGAGGTGAAAACCGCGGTCCGGTACCCTGCCGCTTCCAGCATACAGCGCAGATAGGCACAGACGGAGCCTTTTCCGTTTGTGCCTGCCACATGAATGATCTTCAGTTCTCTGTCCGGATCTCCCAGGCTGTGGAGAAACGCCCGGGTATCCTCGATGGTATGTTTTGAGGTGAAGCGGGGAATGCTGTAGATATATTCCTCCGCCTCACCATATGTTCTGACAGATTTTTTCTTCAATCTTACGCCTCATTTCCGCGCTGATCTTTGCGCATAACGAGTCTGTGTCAAGCAGTGCGCGGACACAAATCTCGCGATCGAAAGTTTTAATTGTAACAGTTCAGCCTTTCTCTTGCAAGTCACGCCCGGTCCTGCCGATGCTCTCCCGGCAGACGCGCTTCCGCTCGG
>CANRMK010000256.1 GCA_947631715.1 uncultured Acetatifactor sp. | reverse complement strand
GTGAGGACATTATTTCCGGCCTCGTCCTGCTGCAGCCGGTATCTCGTGCCGTCATAGACGTTCACAGCGTAAAAGCTGCCCGTCCTGGTCTGGGCGCCGTCCGCCTCCCGGCGCACCTCAGCGATCACATAACAGCTGCCTCCCCCATCGAAATCTGTCACATACAAAAACTCATATAGATACAGCGCTCCGGACTCATCAAAGTGCCCGGCCCCGTCATAGATCTTCCCGATGCTCAGGGAATAGTCCCTGATCGTATTTAACGCCTGTTCCACCGAATACTCCGTATTCAGCTGAAATTCATAATTCCGTTCGGCGATATCGCCCGTGACGCCGTCCACCACCCTTGCGAACATATAGTGGGACCGTCCGAGAGGCAGATGAATGGGGCCGCTGTACAGATTGGACGACTCCGTCGGCGCAGTGCCGTCCGTGGTGTAATAGACACTGTCTTCCTCCTGCAGATTCAGGATTTCAATATCCACAGGCGCATTGTATTTGCCGCTGTCCAGGCTGATCTCCGGCTCGGGAATGGGATTGTTCTCAATGTGGTATTTCTTCACGGCCACCTCACTGTGGACCCCGTATTCGTTGACGAACAAAGCCTTTACCACATAGTCCCCTGTCTCCAGAATGATCGGCATAGTATACTGACTGCTGTTCTCGTCCGGCTCCGAGCCGTCCAAAGTATAATAGATCTTACCATTCCCCGCAGAGGTAAGCTTCAGAGGCTGAATGCTGGTATAGTATCCCTCTACCACACTGAATTCCGGCGGCGCCGCGATATAATTCTGATATGCCGAGATCAGCTGTTCGTTGCCGCTTCCCATGAGCAGCTCATGAATGGACTGGTAATCCCCCCTGTCCCGGTAGATCGCCACCAGACGGCCATATGCCCTGTCCAGCTGCTCCTCCGTGGCATTCTCGCTCCTTGTGATCTCTCTGAGCTGATATTCATATTCCACCTTGTTGTTCTTCATGGAGTAGACCTCCGCCAGGCTGAAGCGCAGCTCCATGTCCGTATCGTCCAGCTCTATGGCCCTGTTATAGTAAGCGATCGCCTTGTCGTACCTTGCGGATGCCGTACACTGCACCGCCCGCCTGGACTGATACTCCACTGAATTATAGAGCCAGACCCAGACCCCCATCGCAAGGGCGGCGGCTGCCACCAAAACGGCAAACAGCGCCGGCAGCCTCCAGGAACGTTTCCTGCCCGCCTCCGGTGTTTCCTCCCCTTTCTCAGGCAGCGTTTCCTCCCTGGGCGCTTCTCTGGTCTCAGGCGCTATCTGTTCCACCATGCCGCTCATGATCTGCTGGATATTGTCATCAAGCTCCGGTTCAAAATCAGGTACAATATGTATATCCTCGCCGCAGTGCTCACAGTACAGGGCACCCTCGGCCATTTCCTCACCGCAGTTAGGACATTTCATAGACTGCTCCTCTCCCTGCTGCGCAGGGCATACGTCCGCTTTCCGTCTTAAAACAGCCCGGTGATCACACCGGCTTCATTCACATCGATTCCATAGGCAGCCGGTTTTTTCGGAAGCCCCGGCATGGTCACCACATCTCCGGTCAGCGCCACTATAAAGCCGGCGCCGGCGGCTGCATAGACCTCCCTCACTTTCAGTTCAAAGCCCTCCGGACGCCCTAAAAGCTTGGGATCGTCCGAAAGCGAATACTGATTCTTTGCCATACATACCGGCAGATTCCCAAATCCCAGCGCCTCAAGCTCCCTCAGCTGGCGCTCCGCAGCCGGCGCAAAGCTGACGCTGCCCGCACCGTAGATCTTTACCGCGATGCGCTCGATCTTTTCCCTTAAGGGAAGCTCCGCCTCATAGAGAGGCCTGAAACGGCTCTCTTTCTTTTCCAGCGTCTCCATCACTTTCTCCGCAAGGGCGATACCGCCCTCACCGCCTTTTTCCCAGACCTTTGAAACGGCAAATTCGCACCCTCTTTCCTCGCAGAAAGCGCGCACATAATCCACTTCCCTATCGGTGTCCGTCACAAAGGCATTTAAGGTGACCACCACGGGCACGCCGAACTCCTGGAGGTTCTCGATATGCTTCTCCAGGTTGGAAATGCCCCTTTTCAGGGCTTCCAGATCCTCCGTCCCCAGATCGTCCTTTGCGATGCCGCCATTGTATTTCAGCGCCCGCACCGTTGCCACCAAAACGGCTGCGTCAGGTCTTAAGCCGGCGATCCGGCACTTGATGTCAAAGAATTTCTCTGCCCCCAAATCTGCCCCGAAGCCCGCCTCTGTGATGCAGTAATCCCCGAGCTTTAAGGCCGCCCTCGTCGCACGGACCGAATTGCACCCGTGGGCGATATTGGCAAAAGGGCCGCCGTGGACCAGTGCGGGTGTGTGCTCCAGAGTCTGGATCAGGTTCGGCTTTATGGCGTCCTTTAAAAGGGCCGCCATGGCGCCCACCGCCTGCAGCTCAGACGCCGTCACCGGATTCCCGTCTCGGTCATAAGCCACAAGGATCCTGCCAAGGCGCGCTTTCAGATCGTCCATATCCTCCGCAAGACACAGAATCGCCATGATCTCGCTGGCCACCGTGATCACAAAATGGTCCTCCCGCACATATCCGTCCGTTTTGTTCCCAAGTCCCACCACGATGTTGCGCAGGACTCTGTCGTTCATATCCTCACAGCGCTTCCAGACCACCCGCCTGGTATCGATCTGCAGTTCGTTCCCCTGCTGGATATGGTTGTCCAAAAGGGCCGCCAGCAGGTTATTCGCCGAAGTAATGGCATGAAAATCTCCCGTGAAATGGAGGTTCAAGTCCTCCATGGGAACTACCTGGGCATAACCTCCCCCCGCGGCACCTCCCTTGATCCCGAAGCAGGGCCCCAGAGACGGCTCCCGCAGAGCGATCACGGCCCGCTTTCCAAGCTTTCCGAACGCCTGTCCCAGTCCCACGGTCGTGGTCGTCTTCCCCTCTCCCGCCGGAGTAGGGTTGATGGCCGTCACCAGGATCAGCTTTCCGTCCGGCTTTTCCCTAAGCCCCTCCAGGCACTCCTCCGTCAGCTTTGCCTTGTATTTCCCGTACAGTTCCAGATCGTCCCCGTCAATTCCGATTCTGCGCGCCACATCTGTGATGGGCTCCAGCACAGCCTCCTGTGCGATCTCAATATCTGTCTTCACTTTCACTCACTCCTCTTCCCCTCATCCGATCTCTTCCAGCAGCTGGTCGAACTGCTCTTCGCTCATCAGGATCTTTCTCGGCTTAGTGCCCTCTTCCTCGCCCACCACGCCGTACTCGCTCAGCTGATCCATGATCCGCGCTGCACGGTTAAAGCCTATCTTCAGCACCCTCTGCAGCATGCCGATGGAAGCCTTATCCTTATCGATGATGAACCGGCCTGCCTTTTCGAACAGCTCGTCCAGCTCCGAATCTGAGCCGCCGCTTCCACTGCCGCCCCCGGAGGTCCCTATGTTCCGGATCTTTTCCTCGATGTCCTCCGCATACACGTTCCCCAGAGTCTGATTCTTTAAGAAATCCACCACATCGGATACTTCCTTATCGGACACAAAGGCTCCCTGAATGCGGGCGGGCTTTGTATACCCCTGGGGATAAAAGAGCATGTCGCCCTTTCCCAGAAG
>CANRMK010000255.1 GCA_947631715.1 uncultured Acetatifactor sp. | reverse complement strand
TACTTAGGCTACAGTGTAGAATATGAGGATATGGTAAGCTACGGCATCTTTGGACTGATAGATGCCATCGATAAGTTCGACTGCTTTAAGGAAGTGAAATTCGAGACATATGCCAGCCTCCGCATCAGGGGGGCGATCCTGGATCAGATCCGGCGCATGGACTGGATCCCCAGGACCATACGGCAGAAGCAGAAAAGGATCGAGACGGTGATCCGGGAAGTGGAGCAGGCCACAGGGCGGAGCGCCTCCGACGAAGAGATCGCCAGCGGGCTTGGCATCACGGAGGCGGAATATCTGGAATGGCAGTCCCAGATGAAGATCACGGGCCTTGTGTCCCTCAACGAATACATGGAACAGGGCAGCGATGTCCCGCGGGAATACAACAGGACCACCACCTCGAACTTTGAGGCGCCGGAGGAAAAGGTGGAGCGGGAGGAGCTGACAAAGGTGCTCGGGGAGGCGTTAAAGCTTCTCACGGAGAAAGAGCAGAAAGTAATCACCCTCTATTATTACGAGGAATTGACCTTGAAAGAGATCAGCAATATTCTGGAAGTGTCGGAGTCGAGAATATCACAGCTGCATACCAGGGCGCTCCAGAAGATGAAGACTAAAATGGGAAATTATATGGGAATCCTTTCGGATCATTGAGAGACGGAAGGGATGGAACAGGCAGGCGGAGGAACACTATGCGGAACGGTTACTTTCGATTGGTGAATGAGGATGACGGATGCGGAGTGGCGCTTTATATGCCGAAAGACGGCGGCGAGGATATCCAGATCGGAGAGCTGGTAGGCTATCTTGACGGGCTGGGGATCAGCTATGACAGGCGTCGGATAGAGATGGGCCTTATGGGCGAGGAGGACTGTGTCTGCTATTTGAACGGCAGCCCGTGTCCCGTATGTCCCGAGTCCTATCAGATCATCGTGGACGAGGACAGCATGAAGGCCATTGTAAGGTTCGTCCCGCCGTCCCAGGGCGGGAACCGCATGACGCTGGATGACTTTCTGAAGGACATGAAGTATCGGAACATTACTTTCGGGATCAGGCAGGAAAATCTGCGGAGGCATTTTGAGACAGAGGGCCTGTTCTGCACCGACATTGTCTTTGCGGAGGGCGAAGAACCCGTACAGGGGCAGGACGCAAGGATCGAGTACTGCTTTAATACGGATGCGCGCAGGCGTCCCACCATGCGGGAGGACGGTTCGGTGGACTATTTCCAGATGACCACCATAAACCAGTGCAAAAAGGGGGATCTGCTGGCGCGGATCATACCGGAGGAGCCCGGCATACCCGGACATGATATCTTCGGCAACGAGATAAAGCCCAGGGAAGTCCGCCGGGAGAGCCTGAAATTCGGCAGGAATATCGAGCTGTCCGAGGATAAGCTCATGATCACGTCCCTGGTGGACGGGCATGTATCCCTGGTGGACGACAAGGTCTTTGTGAACGATGTTTACGAGATCAAGGAAGTGAACGTTGCCAGCGGCAACATTAGCTATGAGGGCAGCGTCCACATCGAGGGGAACGTTGCGGAGAACTTTGAGGTAAAGGCCGGGGGCAATGTGTTCGTGGACGGCCTGGTGGAGGGCGCCAGAATCATTGCCGGGGGCAACATCATCATCGCCAAGGGAATGAACGGCATGCAGAAAGGCTTCCTGAAAGCCACCGGCGATGTGGTGGTAAAGTTCCTGGAGAATACCAGGGTAGTGTCCGGGGGCAATATCGAGGCGGAGGCCATTATGCACAGCAGAGTCTCCGCAGGCCGGGAGGTGCATGTGGACGGCAGGAAAGGCGTGATCGTGGGCGGCTATGTCCAGGCGGGCGTGAAGATCACCGCCAAGACCATCGGCGCCGGAATGGGAGCCTCCACCATACTGGAGGTGGGCGTGAATCCCCTGATCAAGACACAGTACAGCCGTATGCAGAAAGCCATGGAGGACCATACTAAGACAGTGAAGAACGCCGAGGTGATCCTGAACAACTTTAAGGATAAGATCGGCAGGGGCGTCCAGTACAATGAGGGACAGCTGAAATATATGAGGACGGTAGCGAAGCTGGTGGAGGAAAAGGGCGCAGAGCTGGCCCAGATGCAGCAGCGTATGGAGCGGTTCCGCGCTATGATGGAGATCCAGAAGCTGGCGGAGATCATGGTGAACAACGAGATCCACCCGGGGACCACCATCATCATCGGAGATGCGTCCCGCACCATACAGACCGGCTACCACTACTGCAGGTTCGTGCGGGAGCGGGGCGAGATCACCATGAAGCCCATGTAGCGCAGCGGGCGTTCTGGAATGCCAGCGTATTTTGCGGAAGGAGGCATTGACCTATGGCATTTGGTTCTATTGAACTGACGACGATCTCAAGGGCCCAGGATTATACCATTGTCAAGCACAATGAGGACAATAAGGGATTTGTGGACCAGACGAACTTCAGCCAGCAGATGCAGAAGACCACACAGCAGCGTCTCCAGGAGGTGCACAGCAGCGACGATGCCCAATGGCACCAGCAGAATCCTGACGCAAAGGAAAAGGGCAGCAATGAGTACCAGGGAGACGGCGGCAGGAACCGGAAGCGGGAAGCGGGCTCTAAGATGGTGATCAAGGGACAGGGCGGCTTTGACATGAAAATATAAAGGCGGAAGTGTGATCGATGGGAGTGCTTGAGATCGTCCTGCTGGCGGCAGGGGGAATAATTTTCATATTGAGTTTTCTCATTCCTGCGAGAGGCGGGGAGAGGCAGGAGACCGCCGCTCCCGTGGCCAGGGAGGAGATCCGCTCCATGATAGACAGGGAGCTTGACGCCGTAAAGGGGCATGTGGACGATGTGGTGGAGGAAGCCGTGACCTATGCCATGGAGAAGACGGAGCGCTCGCTGGAGCGGCTGTCCAACGAAAAGATCATGGCCATCAACGAGTATTCCGACACGGTACTCGCGGAGATCCACAAAAACCATGAGGAGGCGGTCTTTCTCTATGATATGCTGAACAGCAAGCATACCAATCTGAAAGATACGGTGTCACAGGTGACGCGCACTGTAAAAGAGGCGGAAGAGACGGTGAACTCTTTCCAGCGCCTTGCCCCGGAGACCATTCCTGCTGCAGCCGCGGCTCCCCAGCAGGCCCCCCGCACAGCGGAGGATACCAGAGAGCAGTCCCTCTCCCAGCCCCGGACCCCCAAGGCGGCCTTTGTCAGGGCGGCGGTGGAGGAGATGACCCGGGAGGGCCGGGGAAGCGGGCCGGAGGAAGCCTTTTACGATGGGGAGCGGGAGGAGGCGGATGCCTCGGGAAATTCCAATGAGCGCATTCTGAAGCTTTACAGCCAGGGCATGGACAAGGTGGCCATTGCCAGGGAGCTTGGGCTCGGCGTGGGAGAAGTAAAGCTTGTGATAGACCTCTTTGAGGGAAACGGCTGAAAGCCGTACGCCTATGAGGGAACGGAGGAAGACCTTGAAACTTCGATATTATATGAGAGGGCTTGGGATCGGTATCGTGGTGACGGCCCTGATCATGGGAGTGACTATGGATAAGGGGCGTCCCCTGAGCGATGCTGAGATCAGGGCGAAGGCCCTTACTTTAGGTATGGTGGACGCGGACGATCTCAATCTGTCGGATCTTAAGGAGCCGGGAGGCCC
>CANRMK010000254.1 GCA_947631715.1 uncultured Acetatifactor sp. | reverse complement strand
GAACAGGAATATTATATCAGATTTTAAAGGCCTTGAAAACAGTTTTAAGACAAGTTAAAAAATAAACAAAGTTTCAGCGTACCTTCCGTGACCCCCTGGAAATTTCCTGGGTCCCTTTTCCGCACATGATCCTCCACACCGTGCCAAAGAACAGAGTCACCGTAGAGCACACCGCCAGCGTGTCCGCCACCGGCTCCGCCAGAAACACCGCAAACACCTTATCCTCCAAAAAACAGGGCAGGATATAGATCAGCGGGATCAGCAGAACGATCTTTCTGAGCACAGCCAAAAACAGAGACTGCGCGGCCTTTCCCAGAGCCACGAACGTCTGCTGGCAGGCGGTCTGTGCGCCGAAGATACAGGAGGCCCCCATATAGATCCGCATGGCCCAGGCGGCATATTCCACCGTAGCTTCATCCGAGGAAAAGATCCTGGCAAGTCCCCCGGGAATCAGCATGGCAAGGAGCCACATCAGAAAGGAATACCCTAGACAGCTTCCCAGCGTCATCAGGAACACTTTCCGCACCCTGCCCATATTTCCCGCCCCGTAGTTAAAGCTGGCGATAGGCTGCATCCCCTGGGCCAGCCCCTGCAGAGGCATCATGGAGACCTGCATGACGCTGGCCAGAATGGTCATGGCCCCCACCGCCAGATCTCCGCCGTAACGCTGCAAAGATGTATTGAAGCACACGGAAAGCAGACTTTCCGTGGACTGCATGATAAAGGGTGATACCCCCAGGGCCAGCACCGGGCCGAGAATCCGGAGCGACAGGCGCAGATCGCATTTGCGGATCCGCAGAACCGTCTTTTTCCCCGTGAGGAACCGAAGCACCCAGAAAGCGGACACTGCCTGGGACAATACCGTGGCCAGGGCCGCGCCCCGCACCCCCATTCCCAGCGCGAAAATAAACAGCGGATCCAGCACGATATTGAGCCCCGCACCGATCATCACCGTCCGCATTCCCACTGTGGCGAACCCCTGGGAGGTGATAAAAGAATTCAGCCCTGTGGTGATCATCACGAACACACTGCCGCACACATAGATCCTCAGATAGGGAAGCGCATAGACAATGGTCTCGCTGCTGGCCCCGAACGCATAGAGCACCGGCTCCGCGAACACAAAAAAGCCGACCGTCAGCACTCCGGCGAGGCAGAGGAGCGCAAGCGCACAGCAGCCCAGTATCCTCTCCGCCGTCCCGTTGTCTCCCCTGCCCATGGCAATGGCCGCCCTGGGGGCGCCGCCGAATCCCACCAGAGCCGCAAAGGCCGCCACCAGAGTGATCACCGGCAGGGTGACCCCCAGGCCCGTGAGGGCATAGGATCCGCTTCCGGGAATGTGGCCGATGTAAATACGGTCTACCATATTATACAGAAGATTGACGATCTGAGCCGCAATGGCCGGCATGGCCAGAGACATCAGCAGCTTTCCCACCGGCATCACCGCCAGCTTATTCTGATCCTGATTTTCCGAATTGTCCTGATTTTCCAACTCTATCACCTGCATTCCTGATTTTTCCGGCTTTCCACTAAATTCCAAGCACAGCGGACGCCACCCGGAAGTACACGATCAGGGACAGGGCGTCCACAATGGTCGTGATAAAGGGGCTTGCCATCACCGCCGGATCGAATCCCAGCCGCTTGGCCCCCACGGGAAGCAGACAGCCCACCAGCATGGCCATGATCACCGCTGCCACCAATGTCAGGCACACTGTCAGCGATACGTACAGCCCCACCCTGTCAAAGAGCATCAGCTTGGCAAAATTCGCCGCAGCCAGCGTAAACCCGCAGAGCAGAGCCACCCGGATCTCTTTCCAGATCACCCGGGGCACGTCCCGGTATTCGATCTCCCCCAGGGAAAGTCCGCGGATAATCGTCACACTGGCCTGCCCGCCGGCGTTTCCCCCGGTATCCATGAGCATGGGGATAAAGGCGATGAGCGCCGCATACACGCTGAGCGCCTCCTCAAAGGAGCTGATGATGGCCCCCGTAAAGGTAGCCGATATCATAAGGAGCAGGAGCCAGGGAATCCTTTTGCGGTAAGTCTCTCCCACGGAGGTCCTCATATAGGGCTTGTCGCTGGGCACGATAGCGGCCATTTTCTCCATATCCTCCGTGGCCTCTTCCTCCATGATATCCACAATGTCATCTACCGTGATGATGCCCACCAGACGCTCCTCGTTGTCCACCACCGGCATGGCAGTGAAATCGTATTTCTTGAACTGGGCAGCCACCTGCTCCTGGTCCATCAGCGTGTTGATGGAAATCACGTTCTCATGCATGATATCGCCGATGACCTCGTCCTCCTGACTGAGCAGCAGATATCTAAGGGCCACCGTCCCCACCAGGCGCCTCTTGGCGTCCAGCACATAGCAGATATTGATTGTCTCGCTGTCCAGCCCCACCGTGCGGATCCGCTCAATGGCCTGCGCCACCGTATCATTCTCCTTTAGCGCCACATACTCCACCGTCATAATGCTCCCGGCGGAATCCTCCGGATAGCGCAGGAGATGGTTGATGGCCTGGCGCGTGTCCGGCCGTGCATTCTCCAAAAGCTTATCCACCACGTTGGCGGGCATCTCCTCCAGAAGATCCACCGCATCGTCCGCCATCAGGTTATCGATCACATTGGCCGCCTCTCGGTCCGACAGCGAGGTAATGATCAGCTGCTGGCTCTCCACCTGCAGATAGGAGAACACGTCCGCAGCCAGATCCTTTGGCAGGATCCGGAACACCTTGACCAGCGCTTCCTCTTTGAGCTCCTCCATGAGAGCCGCGGCGTCCGCATCGTTCATTTCTCCCAGGAACTGGCGGAGGCGGGTATACTGTTTGCTGTCGAGCAGTTCTGTGAGCTCCTGAAGCTTTCTCTCTTCCATAGCGGTCTTCCCTCCAAAGCGTTCGCGCAGCGGGGCGGTTAAAAAGCTGTGAACACCGTTCGCGAACGCGGTTTCTCATCTGCCATCATGGCTATTTTATGCTTTCGGGCTCTCTCTGTCAACGAAATAGATTTCTTTTCCCCTGCGGAACTTCACCCTGCCCCCTGTGGCTTCCACCATGTTCTTTTCCAGAGCGTCCGCACGTTCCGAAGCCATCTGCAGCTGAAGCGTCACCTTGTCCGTATATTCGCAGTGCAAGGGCTCGATCCCCTCGTTTCCCAGAAGATACAGGATCTTCCCGATCCCGTTGTAATCCGTCTCCACCTCCGCCTCAAATCCGGCGCACATTCTTCCTATGGTGCAGTTCTTAAGTCCCTCCTGCACGGCTTTTGTATAGGCGCGCACCAGCCCGCCGGTCCCCAGGAGCGCTCCGCCGAAATACCGGGTCACAACGACCGCAGCATTGCAGATGCCCTGGCCGGTCAGCACCTCCAGCATAGGCCGGCCTGCCGTCCCGGAAGGTTCCCCGTCATCACTGCACCGGGTCAGCTCTCCCCGGAGGCCGATGCGGAACGCGGAGCAATTATGCCTGGCGTCCCAGTACTTCCTCTTCACGCTCTCTATAAATGCGGCGGCCTCTTCCTCGCTCTCACACTTTTCCACAGTGGCGATGAAACGGGATCGCTTTTCCACATACTCACCCTGTCCGCCTTTTAGCAGGACCCTGCAGGCGTCTTCCCTCTTTTCTTCCATAACACCTGTTATCTCCGTTTCCGTT
>CANRMK010000253.1 GCA_947631715.1 uncultured Acetatifactor sp. | reverse complement strand
ACGCCGCCCGCCCTGGTCTCCCATATTTCCTGAAAAATGTGCAGATCCTCCAAATACTGCCGCACCTGTTCTACGATCTCACCGCTGCAGCCCGAATGGGTGATAAAGACCCGGGACGGATCCGCGGTCTTCAGTTCAGCTTCCATATCTTTGACATAAGATAGGATCACCTTGTCCATACTGCCGCGGTATTTCTTTCCTGACTGCATGGCTCCGTCTGTGACCTGGATCCTGGGGTGCAGCTTCAGTGCGCCGCCCGCCATGGCCGCAAGTCCGCTGCACCGGCCTCCCCGGTGGAGGTAGACCAGCGTATCCACCACAAAGCTGGCCCTCACCCTAGGAATCAGTTCTTCCATCTTCTTCACGATCTCCTCTGCCGTTCTGCCCTCCCCGGCCATAACGGCCGCCTGCACCACCAGAAGCCCGATCCCGGTAGACAGATTCTGGGAATCAATGACATGGATGCTCTTCTCTGCCTCCAGCTGCTGGGCCGCCATACGCATGACGTTCCCGGAGGAGGACATAGAGCCTGAGATGGAAAAGCAGACGATCTCGTCCCCTTTCTTTACATACGGCTCAAACAGTTCTATGGCGCGCTCCACGGAGGGTGCGGAGGTCTTCGGAGTCTCCCTGTTCTCCTCGGACCAGCTGTATATCTCTTCAATGGAAATATCCTTTCCGTCCTCGTACTCTTTCTCCCCCAGGAGAATATGTAAGGGCAGGATCGAAATATCATACTTTGTGAGCAGTTCGCCGCTCAGGTCACATGTACTGTCTGAAATGATCTTTACCATAATTATCCCCATTCCTTTCGCTCAGACGCAGATCGCTGCAAAAATATCTTCCCACATTATAGTATATTTTCTGCCATTCTTCAATTATGAAGTTGCCAATCCGGCTTCCGGCGGATATAATAAAGAATTAAGAAAAGGAGGAACTTGTTATGCCTGTCACAGCGGACTGCCACCTGCATTCCAGCCATTCCGGAGATTCCCATGCGCCCATGGAGGATATGGTGCGTCAGGGCATTGCTGCCGGCCTGGATACCATGTGCTTTACGGAGCACCATGATATAGATTATCCCGTCACCCGGGAGGAGCCTGAAAATATTTTCCTGCTGAACACCGATTCCTATCTCTATGATCTCGCCCGGCTGAAAGAGAAATACGCCGGACAGATCCGCCTGCTCTTCGGTGTGGAGCTGGGGCTGCAGCCGGAGGCTTTCCGGCCCGTCAGCGTCTATGCAAAGTCCTTTGAATTTGATTTTATCATCGGCTCCTCCCACGTCTGCCACGGAACGGACCCTTACTTTCCCGCTTTTTACGAAAACCGGACCGAGGCAGAGGCCTACCGGGAATATTTCGAGTCTGTCTTGGAAAATATAAAGAAATTCTCCTGCTATGATGTCTACGGGCACCTGGACTATGTGGTCCGCTACGGCCCAAACAGGGACAGGGATTATTCTTATGAAGCTTACAGGGACATTTTTGAGGAAATCCTGCACGCCCTGATCGAAAAGGAAAAAGGGATCGAGCTCAACACCGGCGGCCTGCGGAATGGCACCAGAGACGTGCACCCCTGCCTGGAGGTCCTGAAGCGCTACCGGGAGCTGGGAGGCGAGATTGTCACCGTTGGTTCCGATGCCCACAGTCCGCAGGATATCGCAGCGGATTTCGACCGGGCCGCCGAGGCGCTGAAAGCTGCCGGTTTCCGCTATTACACCGTATTTGAAAAGAGAACGCCGGAATTTAAAAAATTGTAGGCGCAGGCTTTAGCTGCACAACACTACGATCTCTTTCGGGGTGGTCTGGGCCGGTATGCTCCTTGTTGACGTCTCATAGATCACCACCAGGTCGTGGCCTGCGGGACTTCCTTGGAAATACTGGTTGTTGATCGTCCGCACATCCACGGAACCGTCCAGCTTAAGCTGCAGGGTCTGCTCCTGGTTCACCAAATCCGCGCCATACCGGCTCACATCCACCTGTCTGCCGTTCCTGTCCCTGGCCGCCACCGCCGCATTGTACTGAGGCGGATAGATCAGGGGCATGGGCGCGTCCGCCCAGTACCAGAACGTGCACTGCATTCCCACGGACAGGGTCTCAAAATCCACCACATAGGTCGTGGTGGAAAGCACCACATTCACCGGCTCCCCCTGCTCATTTTCCAGGCTCACGAAGATCACGCAGCCGTTCGTTCTGCGGTTCCCCTGCCTGGCGGGCACCATATCCACGATGGTCCCCTTGATCTGGCCGAATCTTGGACTTCTGCTCTTTTCTCCCCCGCTGTTGAACTGATAATCCATGCAATACTCCTTTGCGAAAATAGATTCGTTACCAGATTATGCCGCGAAGAGCAAAATGTGAAAATAAGAAAATGGAAAAAGTACAGACACATGACCGAACAGGCCGACAGCGGGAATCACAAAATAATACCCCCGCCCAGCACATGATCCTCCTGATAAAATACAGCCGCCTGCCCCGGCGCAGCGGCGCGCACAGGCCTGTCGAACAGGCACCGCACTCTGCCGTCCGGCAGCTTTTCCACCATACAGTCCTCCCCGCTGTGATTATAGCGGATCTTCGCTCTGGCCCGCACCGGCTCCTCAAGATCCTCCACCGCCATATAATTCACCTGGCCACAGGTCACCTCCCGGGTCAGAATATCCTGCTCTCTCCCTATGACCACTTGATTGCTCTCCGGGCAGATCTCCGCCACGAACACCCGCTCTCCCATGGGAAGCTCCAGCCCCCGGCGCTGCCCTACCGTATAGTGGGTAATTCCCCTGTGGCGTCCCAGCACCTTTCCTGACCTGTCCACAAAATCCCCGGGGCCGGGTACCCTCTCCCCCGCCTCCCTGTCGATAAAAGCGGCGTAATCGTTATCCGGCACAAAGCAGATCTCCTGGCTGTCCGGCTTATGCGCCACCTCCAGCCCCTGCTCTTCCGCGATCCGCCGGATCTGTTCCTTTGTGAACTCTCCCACCGGCATCAGGGTATGCGCCAGCTGCTCCTGGGTGAGGCTGTAGAGGGCGTAGGTCTGATCCTTGGCCGCCGTCACCGAATTCCGCACCGCAAGCCGGCCGTTAGGGAGCCTGTCTATCCTGGCGTAATGCCCTGTGGCGATATAGTCCGCCCCAATCTCCAGGCTTCGCCTCAAAAGCGCCTCCCACTTGACATACCGGTTGCAGGCAATGCAGGGATTGGGGGTGCGTCCTTTCAGGTATTCCTCCACAAAATAATCGATCACGTTCTGCTGAAACTCCTGCCGGAAATTCATGACATAATGGGGAATCCCCAGCTGCCACGCCACCCGGGCCGCGTCCTCCACCGCCGAAAGCCCGCAGCACCCGCCGTTCTCCTGCTGTATCTGTGCCGCTTCCTCCTGCCAGATCTGCATGGTGACACCGATCACATCATAGCCCTGTTCCTTTAAAAGGTAAGCAGCCACGGAGGAATCTACCCCTCCGGACATGCCCACCACTACTTTCTTCCCTGCGCTCATGTCTTACCTCTCGTAACAGTTCAGCATTTCCTTGCGAGTCACGCCCGGTACTGCCGATGTTCTCCCGGCAGACGCGCTTCCGCCCGGTTCCGCACGTAACGGCCCAAGGCATATAAAACATGCCTGCTCGAGAGTACCTCGCCAAGTGCCGACGTGTTCCAACGGTCTGCCAGAAGAACATCGGCAGT
>CANRMK010000252.1 GCA_947631715.1 uncultured Acetatifactor sp. | reverse complement strand
TCTCAACACCTGAAAGACCCTTTCCGCAATGTCCTGCATTCTGCGGGTCCTCTCCTCCGAAAGCTCTGCAGGACAGACCTCCCGGGCGCTGCCCGCCTGATATTTTGCCCTGTAGTCATAGAACCCTGCCCTGGGAATCATCTCGATCACAGGAAGCGCTTTTCCGTCCAGCACTCCTACGGAAAACTCCCTGCCCTTTATGTACTGCTCGATGATTACCTCATCTCCGTATCGGAAAGCCTCCTCCTTGGCAGGTTCGTATTCCTCCTGCGCCAGCACAATGCTGACGCCCACGCTGGAACCGCCGCAGCTGGCCTTTACCACACAGGGCAGCGGAACCTTCCCAAGGTCTTTCTCCCCCTTTTTCAGCCGTATGCCGGGAGGCGACGGGATCCCGTAAGCCTTAAAAATATCTTTGGTAATTCCCTTATCCATAGCCATGGCCGAGCTGGCATAATCCGTTCCCGTATAGGGAATCCCAAGAAGCTCCAGACAGGCCTGGATCTTCCCGTCCTCTCCACAGGAACCGTGAAGCGCCAGGAACACACAGTCGGACTGACTGCACAGCTCCAGAACATTAGGCCCGAAAAAGCGTCTGCCGCCGTCTTTCCGCAGGGCTTTCACCGCGTCCAGGTCCGGCTTCCTGGGCCCGATAGCGCCCACCTGAGCCGCCCAGTCCCTTTCCAGTTCAAAGATCCCCTGTGTCTCTCCCTCATACCCCAGATACACGTCCAGCAGGACCGCCTGGTGTCCTCTGTTTTTGAGAGCCCTGTAGATCATGCTTCCCGAGCTTAAGGATACGTCCCGCTCCGTGCTGATTCCTCCGGCCAGCACCACAATTTTCATGCTATACCCCTTCCCGTTCCTGCCAGGGAGTACCGGCTGCCAGCTGTGCCAGAAGAAGCAGATACTCCGCTCTGTCCTCCTCTTTCTCATAGAAATTTTCCGATCTCAGATTACGTCCCATGAGATAATGCAGGAACTCTTCTAAAATGCTGGTATATTGATAATTATTCAGGATATAGTTGGCACATGACATCTCTGCGGCGCACTTCAAAAGTTCTTCTGTGCCGGCGTTCTTGTCCGACACCGGATCGATCATTTCCTGATAATCCACGGACATTTCCTCCGCATGCCCCATGATCGTATCCATGAACCGCTGGCACAGATCCGTATCCACCCTCTGCCGGGTCACCATATAGGTCATGCTTCCGAAAAGGTAGCCTGTTTCGTCAATACAGCTTATGTGATCGTCCTCAAAGGCGCTTTTGTATCCCTTGATCCGGTTCCCATATGTACTCAGCCCGGTGGCCCGGTAAAGCTCTGTCAGCGCAAAGAACTGATCCGCCTCGCTTCCGTCCCCCTGGCGGGTCTTTCCGAGCACAGTGGAAGCCCGCTTCAGACAGTCCGTTGCATACTGGCGGTCACAGTTTTGATAATTATAGCCGAACTTGGCAAGGAAAGCCGCATACATGGGAGATTCCGCCTCTTCTGTCCCCGAAGCCTCCATATATGTGACCCAGATCCGAAAATCTTCCAGGATATCGGCCGTTCTGTCCCCATTCTGATCCGGGAAGACGTCCGGGTACCATTCATAGGCTTCCAGCAGCAGTACAGCCTGTGAGACCGGCAGTGTACCGTCCCGGCAGGCCTTTGACATCTTGCTGCAGTTTTCCAGAAACAGCTCTTTAAAGTGATCTTCCCGAATTTCAAAGCGGCAGGACTGTCCTATGGTCTCGCACTCCAGATAGTACTTTCCCTCTTCCGCGAAATCGCTGAAATCGGCATATCCCAAAAACAGCCCCAATTTTTCATCATAAGCCGCGTCCTCCGGCTTTCCCCGGTATACAGTCTCCCCGGTAGCCGCGTCCACCAGCCGAAAGCTTGCCGGCAGCTCCCGGCCTTTCAGGGCGGCCCGCTTCCGCTCCGCCGCGGAATATCCGCTCAGGTCCACAAGAATATTGGCGTCATACTCAGGCACAGCATAATCCACCACGGGCGTTTCCTCCATAGCGGTAACATCTGCATAGAGTCCCGCCATTTCCGTACTTTCCGCCCAGTAGCCGCAGCCGGACAACAGCCCCAGCTGCAGCGCCGTCCCTATTATGACGCCTTTCTTAATGTATCTGTTCAAAACGCTTCCTCCGGATCCCTGTATTGCTTCCCTATTTTATCATAACTGCTCCGGAAGAAGCAACTCTATTTCCCCGCCTCATATACGATTTCCCCGTTGATGATAGTATAGAGGGTCTCTGTGAAGATTTCCATGGGATTTCCATTAAAAATAGCGATATCCGCATCTTTCCCCGGCTCCAGGCTCCCCATCCGGCCGTCCGCCCCACAGATCCTGGCGGCATAGATCGTCATGGCCCGGTATCCTTCTTCCATGGGAAGTCCCGCTTTCACCGCCATGCCCACGCAGAGCGGCAGAGCCTGGATTAGAGAGACCGGGTGATCCGTGGTGATCGCCGTCATGACCCCCGCCCGGTTCAGCACTCCCGCCGTCTTGAACGCCACATTCTGCACCTCGATCTTACTGCGGCTGGCGAAGTCCGGCCCCACGATCGCCGGGAATCCCTCCGCCGCCAGCTCCTCCGCGATCAGATGTCCCTCTGAGCAGTGGTCCAGCGTCATTTTCAGATGGAATTCCTTTGCGATGCGGATCGCCGTAAAAATATCATCTACCCGATGCACATGAGCTTTTATGGGAATTTCCCGGTTGAGCACCGGCAGCCAGCACTCCAGCGTAAAATCTTCCTGAAACTGCTCTCCCCGCTCCAGTGCGCTTTCCTTTTCCCGGGCGTACTGCCTGGCGCGGTGCAGCTCCTTTCGCAGCATACCCGCGATCGCCATTCTGGTGGAGGGGCTTTTCCCCTGTCCCGAATAATTCACCTTGGGATTCTCGCCGAAAGCAACTTTCATAGCCGCCGGCGCTTTTACGATCAGATCGTCCACCCGGCGCCCTCTGGTCTTTAACAGGGCGAACTGTCCGCCCACCACATTGGAGCTGCCCGGCCCGATCATGGCCGCGGTGATTCCCGCCCGGACCGCATCGTCAAAGGCGGCATCCATTGTATTGATAGCGTCAACCGCCTGCAGATAGGGAGTGACAGGATCTACCGTCTCATTGCAGTCATCTCCCTCCACGCCTTTTTTCTCTTCTGTGATCCCCATATGGCAGTGGGCCTCTATCAGGCCCGGCATAATGATCCCGTTTCGGATCTCCAGGACACGCTCATGGGGCGCGGGATGAATTTCACACTCATCCCGCCTGCCCACTTCCGCTATTTTCCCGTCTGCAATGTGGATATATCCGTCCTGAATGTCATCTCCTGCCATAGTCTTAATGACACCGCCGAGTATATACATATTGATACCACCCCCGCGCCCGTCGAAGCGGGCATTGCACTGCATCTGTTTTTCCCATCTACTGGAACAGTGTCTCCGGGTTCACAGGTGTGTCTCCGGCCGTCATCCGCAGATACAGATTGCTGCCCTCCCGGCTGAAGTACTTGGTGGGCGCCGCCACCGTGCCGATGGTATCGCCTGCATCTACATAGCTGCCCTGGGACACCTGAATATCCCTGAGCTGGCCATAGGTGATCCGGTATCCGTCCCCCAGCTCCACAGTAACGGCATGGCCGATCTCTTCATTCTGGAAAATATCCTCGATCCTGCCCGGAGCGCATGCCGTCACTGCTGTGCCCTCCGCCGCGGATATGATCATGGCATTGTTTCTCTTATA
>CANRMK010000251.1 GCA_947631715.1 uncultured Acetatifactor sp. | reverse complement strand
TGATGTCTGTAAAAAAGAACAGTTATGAATATTACAGCGATAAGCTGGGGGCGGACGTAAATGCTTTGAAAAAGGCTGTGGAAAGCAGGAAAGCCCTGGAGGAACTGGCAAAAACGCATATTTCACTGGACGAAAGGTTATAACTATAAATGACGGGGAAGAAAGCTTCCCAAGGAAGGATGGAACCACTACAATGGATGAAAACACACAGGCAAGGTTTGACGAGAAGGTCAAGGAGCTTTTGGTTCTCGCCAAAAAGAAGAAAAATGTGCTGGAGTACCAGGAGGTCAGTGAGTTCTTTTCGGATATGCCCCTGGAGGAGGAGCAGTTCGAGAAGATCCTGGAGGTCCTGGAGCAGAACAATGTAGATGTTCTGCGCATTACCGAGGACGATGATGTGGACGAAGAGGAGCTCATGCTCACCGAAGAGGACGATGTGGATGTGGAGAATCTGGATCTGTCCATTCCGGACAGCATCAGCATTGAGGATCCCGTCCGCATGTATCTGAAAGAGATCGGCAAGGTGCCGCTGCTCTCCGCGGAGGAGGAGATCGACCTGGCCAAGCGGATGGAGCTGGGGGACCAGGAGGCAAAGAAGCGCCTTGCGGAGGCGAATCTGCGCCTTGTGGTAAGCATTGCCAAGCGCTATGTGGGCCGGGGAATGCTGTTTTTGGATCTGATCCAGGAGGGAAATCTGGGCCTGATCAAGGCTGTGGAAAAGTTCGATTACCGAAAGGGATATAAATTCTCTACCTATGCGACCTGGTGGATCCGCCAGGCGATCACCCGCGCCATCGCGGACCAGGCAAGGACGATCCGGATCCCCGTGCATATGGTGGAGACCATCAATAAACTGATCCGGGTCAGCAGACAGCTGCTCCAGGAGCTGGGCCGGGAGCCTACCCCCGAAGAGATCGCTGAGGAGATGAACATGCCTGTGGACAGAGTCCGGGAGATCTTAAAGATCAGCCAGGAGCCGGTATCCCTGGAGACTCCCATCGGCGAGGAGGAGGACAGCCATCTGGGGGACTTCATCCAGGACGACAATGTCCCTGTTCCTGCGGACGCGGCTGCGTTCACGCTGTTAAAGGAACAGCTTGTGGAGGTGCTGGGCACGCTGACGGAGAGGGAACAGAAGGTGCTGCGTCTCAGGTTCGGGCTGGATGACGGCCGGGCCCGTACTCTGGAGGAGGTGGGCAAGGAGTTTACTGTGACCAGGGAGCGCATACGTCAGATCGAGGCCAAGGCGCTCAGGAAGCTGCGCCACCCCAGCCGGAGCAGGAAATTAAAGGATTATCTGGACTGATGGGCCTTTATTCGATCGCGCTTTCGGAGAGGCTTAAGGCCCTGGCGGACCTGGTGACGCCGGGAAACCGCGCCGCGGACGTGGGGTGCGACCACGGGTTCTTATCCATTTATCTGGTGCAGGCAGGCATCAGCCCGAGGGCGATCGCCATGGATGTGCGGCCGGGTCCTCTGGCGGCGGCAGAAGAGCATATTGCCGCCCACAGACTGGGGGCATACATAGATACCAGAATGTCGGACGGACTGAAAGCCCTGCTTCCCGGGGAGGCGGATACCCTGATCTGTGCCGGGATGGGTGGGAGGCTCATGGAGCGGATCCTTTCGGAGGGAGCAGAAAAAGCGGTCCTTATGAGGGAACTGATCCTCCAGCCTCAGTCGGAGATCCCGCAGTTCCGGAAATTTCTCAGGGAATCGGGATATGGGATCACAGATGAGCGTATGATCTATGAGGGCGGAAAGTATTACGCAGCCATGAGGGCGGTGCCCGGACAGAGGAAGCTGGCAGAGAACAGGGAGAGCGGGCCGGATTCCCGGGAGCGGCTGTATGATCGGTTCGGGAAGCTTCTGCTCACGGGAAAAGATCCGGTCCTCATGCAGTATCTTCGCTGCCGGGAAAAGACGGCGGCTGCCCTGGAGGAAAGGCTTTTGGGGCAGCGCACGGCCAGAGGGCTGTGGCGCCTTGAGGAGGTGCGGCAGGAGCTGCGGGATATCAGGGAAGCCCTGAATGATGATACAGAGACAGACGGCGGCTGATCCGGCCTGAGAACGGGCGGCTGCAAAGGGCGGTGGAAAGAGAGGAACGCAAATGGCGATAGTCAGGATCGGAGATGAGCGGAGGGAATACGCTCAGGGAACTACATATGAGACCATTGCGGCGGACTTTCAGGAAAAATATGACAGTATGATTGCGGTGGCCGTATCGGACGGCAGGATCAGGGAACTGTTCAAAAAGGTCACAAAGGACTGCCGGGTAAGCTTTTTTACGCTCAGGGACGATGTGGGATATAAGACGTATGTGCGCACGGCCACCATGCTGTTCTTGAAAGCCGTGAACGATGTGTTCGGGAGAGAAGCGGCTCAGAACAGCTGCGTGGAATTTGCGGTCGGACATGGGACCTATGTGAATGTACACGGGAATGTGCCGGCGGACAGGGAGAGCGCGGAGCGGCTGAAGGGCAGGATGCGTGAGCTTGTGGATGCGAAGGCCATCTTCAGGAAGCGCTCCTATCCCTTGGAGGATGCCATGGAACTGTTCCACCAGCGGAAAATGACGGACAAGGAACGGCTGTTCCACTACCGGATGAGCTCTGCGGTGAATATCTATGAAATCGACGGCTACTGTGATTATTATTACGGGTATATGCTTCCGAATGCAGGGTATGTGCAGTGGTTCGACGTGATTCCCTATGAGGATGGGTTCATGCTGCTCCTGCCCACAAAAAAGGATCCCACGAAAGTGGAACCGTTCGACGACAGACGCAAGCTGTTCGAGACTATGGAGACGTCCGAGGCCTGGGGCAGGACTGTGGGGATCGAGACGGTGGGAGACCTGAACGATCAGATCTGCAGTGGCTCCATGAGTGAGCTGATCCTGATACAGGAGGCGGAGCAGGAGCGCAAGATCGGGGAGATTGCCAAGGAGATCGTAAGCAGGGGCAATGTAAAGTTTGTGATGATCGCCGGCCCCTCCTCCTCCGGGAAGACCAGCTTTTCCCACAGACTCTCCATTCAGCTCAGGACTCTCGGGAAATCGCCGCATCCCATAGCGCTGGACGATTATTTTGTGGACAGGGAGCTGACGCCGAGAGACGAGAACGGGGATTATAATTTCGAGTGCCTGGAAGCTCTGGACGTGAAAAAGTTCAACGAGGATATGATAAAGCTTTTGGCCGGCGAACGGGTGGAGCTGCCCACCTTTAACTTTAAGATCGGCAAGAGAGAGTACCGGGGAAATTACAAGCAGCTGAAGGCGGACGATATCCTGGTCATTGAGGGAATCCATGGACTGAATGAAAAGATGTCCTATGCGCTTCCCGAGGAGAGTAAGTTCAAGATTTATATCAGCGCGCTGACCACGCTGAACATAGACGGACACAACAGGATCCCCACCACGGACGGAAGACTTCTGCGGCGCATGGTCAGAGATGCGCGTACCAGAGGCTCCAGCGCCAGGCGAACCATAGAGATGTGGCCGTCCGTCCGCCGGGGGGAGGAAGATTACATTTTCCCGTTTCAGGAGAGGGCGGACGCCATGTTCAACTCGGCGCTGATCTATGAGCTGGCCGTGCTGAAGCCTTTTGCGGAGCCGCTCCTGTTCCAAATTCCCAAGGATGCGCCCGAGTATTATGAGGCGAAAAGGCTTTTAAAGTTCCTGAGTTATTTCTTGAGCGTACCCAGCGAGAGCCTGCCGAACAATTCCCTCTGCAGGGAATTCGTGGGGGGAAGCTGCTTTAATGTCTGAT
>CANRMK010000250.1 GCA_947631715.1 uncultured Acetatifactor sp. | reverse complement strand
GTATTGGCCGGGACTACCAGGGTCCCCTGCTTCTGGATCATAAAGAAGGTGAACAGCCGGGAGGTCATATTGACCACCTTTTCGCTCTTTCCCCTGGTGCTGCTCATATACTTCAGCAGATCGTCGCAGATCTCATTATAGAGCTGCTTCTCCCTCTCCCGGTCCCTCTCCTCCTGCTCCCGGTTCTCCTTCTCTTCCCGGGCGACGGTCTTTCTGGCATCCACAGCTGTGACGTCTATGGCGCTGTACTGCTCTATCTTTTTCAGGATCTTCAAAAATTCCGGGCTGCTTTTGGCCTCCTCGTTGTCGGCAAAATCCCTGGCGGCGGCCCCGAGCCGGTTCTTGGTGGTCATCCTCTGTACATCCGACCGGGTCTCCGTTCTCTCCCGCTTGCTCAGACGGGCCACGATGATCTGTCCGATTGCAGTACTCTTGATCTTATCGATCAGGAGGCGTTTCCGGTCGCTCTTTTTGGCCCCTTGGGCGTGATCCATCTTTCGGATATCCGTGGCGCTGGGCGCCAATTGGGTCAAGGCCTCCACGTCCCGAAGGGCCTCCTCCAGCTGGCTGACGGGCTCCCGCTGCAGGGTCTGCCCTTCCGCCTGCTGGGCCTGGGCCTGGATCGGGGGCTGCATAGGACCGGCCTGCCGGGCCGCTGTCTGCTGGGCCTGGGCCTGCCGGGCCGCTGTCTGCTGAGCGGCCTGTTGCAGCCGCTGTTCTTCCTCTTTCTTCATATCTTTAAGATCCATTCCGATCACATCTCCTTAGCCGACTGCATTCCCGCCCGGAACGCCTCCTCCTGAAAAACATCCACATAGCCGAGAAAGACCCCTTCGTCTATGGGCATGTCGGTCTCCAGCGCCGCAAGCCTGAGCAGAAGATCTCCTCCCTCCGGCACAGCCGCCGCATAGGTAGCGGTCGCGTTAATGACCTCGCACCGGTCCCGAAGCTCCTCCTTTTCCAACCCTTGGGCAAGCCAGGTGGAAAACAGCAGGGTAAAGCTCTGAAAGCCCTCGTCCCGGGGCAGATACTGTACGGCGATGCGCCTGTCGATCAGGACATAGGGGACCTCCCCCAACATCAGGTCGCAGTCGATCTCCTCCGCCTCCAGGATCTCCATCAGCCGCATGAGCTTCGGCACCAGGATCTCCATCCCGTCCTCCGCAGCCTCCGCCGCCCGCTCCGCCTGAAGCCGGTCCTCCGTCTCCAGATCTATCCTGGCATCCTCCAGGGTCCAGACCATCCGCTGGAATGCACGCCTGCGCAGCAGCTCCGGCTTCTGGGCCGTAAGCTTCTCCAGGACGCCGATAAATGCCGAATCCCCCATTGCCACATGCAGCTGCTCCGCCCCCTGGCCCGCAGCTCCCTCCAGGGCAAAGGTCAGCATTCCCAAAAACTGGGCAATGTGGGCCTCGTCCGTATAAGCCGAGGAAAGGCACAGCTCCCCTCCGCGCTTCACGACCACCAAAAAGGCTCCCAGTTCCCCCTGATCCACACAGGCAAGGGACAGCCCCTCCTGAAGCCTGTCATTTCCCCGGACGCCATGCCCTCCCATGCGCTCCAGCTTTTTTGTAAGCTCCGGGGTCAGGCGGGACACAGGGGTCACATTGGCCGGCAGCCCTTGGCCTTGCTTCTTCCGGAACAGATCCAGCTTCAGCACCTGGGCGGGACACAGGGTCAGCACCGGGGCTGCGGTGTCGCTCAGATAGAAGCCGTTCGCCCGCAGGAAAGCCTTTGTCCTCTCCTCTTTCGCGGTATCGTTCAGAAAGTCCGCGTAGATCCGATCCACATCCAGCTCCGCGGCAAACTCCTTGGCTTTCTCAAGCAGTGCGGTACCAATGCCGCGCCTTTGCCAGGATTCCTCCACGGCGATGGAATTTAGCAGGATATATCCCTCCTCCGTCAGAAGCTCTACCGCCCCCACAGGGTCATCATCCACATAGGCCCCGAATGCGGCCGCGTCCGCAGCCCCTTTCTCATACCCGCTCTTGTTGAGCAGAAAAGGGGAAAAGGACTCCGCATTCCAATCCGTGATCCGCCGGATCTGTACCGGCGCCTGCTGCCTGCGCAGAAATCTGTAATTTGCTTTCTTCATGCCAATCCTCCATATTATCTAAATTGACCGCACTTTCCGTGGGCTTTCACGCGCTCTCGTTCCTTTAAAAGTTCAAAAGCGGCTTTCTCCCTTAAATAAGGTCATTATACCACACTGCCTCGGCTTTTGGGATACCGGCTGCGCCAACTGCCGCCTGCCGGCGCAAATGGAAAAATCATGATCACGCCCTGTGGAAATGTTCGGCAGCTCCTTCCGCTTCCGTCAGATCCTCCGCCTCATCCAGGGTGGCAGGCAGGCTTTTTCGGATCAGTTCAAGGGCCACGATCACATTCAGGCAGAACTGGGCGGTAAAATTTGTGGTGATCCAGGGAATCTCCCTGAGCCTGCTCTGGTTCCCACAGTCGCACTGCTCCAGGGTCTCAAACCCGCTGTGATCCCGCTTTCGCAGGATAGTATAAAGAAGCTGTTTCCAGACGCGCCCCGCCAGCTCCTCATTCTGAAAGCGGTCCGCCCCATAGGCTCCCAGCGCGGCCGCCATAAAGGGAAAGGTGAATTCCCTGTCCCCGATGAGGCCTGCCGATTCTTTCTGGCGTTCCGCATCCGTGAGGAAGTAAAATCTCCCCAGCTGTGCCAGCATTTCCTTAAAGTCTTCGTCTCCGAGCAGCTCCGCCAGTTCCGTCCATATCTGCGGGGCGCCCATGCACAGCTGCAGATGGCTCCCCCCTGTAGTCCTCTCTCCGATATAGCGCAGATGGCAGGTTGACGGGTCAAACTCAAAGTCAGGTCCGGAGATCAGTCTTAAGGGCGCTTTCCGAAGATCGCCGATCCCCGTCTCGATCTTCTTTCGGTAGGTCTCGTCCCCGGTGCGCTCCCACTGGGTCATCCAGTTGGAACACAGAGACGACCAGTCAGGCCCGCTCCTTGCATGGCTGGGGTAGACCATATCCTCTTTCCGGAAGAAATCCCCCAGCGGGTCTTTATTGTAAAAGCTCAGCTCATTGTCTTTTAATTCTTCAAAAATATCCTCCATCCGCCTGTCCCCGGTGAGATAATAATACACCCGGTGATGGCCCGCCATGGCGATACGGGCTTCCTTGCACGGACAGCCCCAGTGCCTTACATTGTGCCGGGAGCCCAGCCCCTTGTACAGCCCCATATGGTATACATCGACCTCCGAGGTATGCCGCGATAATTTCTCCGCCAGACGGTACACGTCCGCTCTTCCGGTCCTCAAAAAATACAGCCACAGCCACAGGGTAGGCACCAGCTCCGTATTGTCCCAGGCATATCCGCCCATGTCATATTTCCAGCTGTGCCGCACCGGGTCATAGGTATGCATGAAATCGCCATAGTCGAACATCCCATACCAGCCCCGCTGTTCCACTTCCCGCTCATAGAACTCAAAGGCCCTTTCCAGCTGCTCCTCCAGCCATCTCTCCGTCTCCGTCTGAAAGGAGGGCAGGGACCAATAGCCGAAAGCCCTGTGTTCATGATAGTATTCCGGAGACCCCACATACTGCACCGGCTCTTTCAGCTGCCCGGCAAATTCTAAGAGCGTTCCGTCCTCCGGGATCATCCCCTCCCCAAAGCCAACGGCGAACTCGCTGGTGCAGGCGATTCCGAAGGGCGTGGCCCCCTTGTAGTCGTATCCCTCATAGCAGACCTGGTTATAGCCCCTCTCGGCATAATGGCGGAAATCCATGGCCCGGGCTTCGGGGGACCATAGCCACACTGTACAGGAAGCCTTATCTG
>CANRMK010000249.1 GCA_947631715.1 uncultured Acetatifactor sp. | reverse complement strand
CACTGACCGAAGTGCACGACATGCTTCAGAGAATGAACGAGCTGGCAGTGAAAGCCGCTAACGGCACCATGTCCGAGGACGACAGAAGCTATGTGCAGAGCGAGATTGATCAGCTGGTTACCGAAATCGACCGTGTATCCACTACAACCAAGTTCAACGAGACCTATCTGTTGAAAGGCAATAACCAGGGTTCCATTGGCAAGTTGACTTATACGACTGCCATCAAGTCTGTCAGTGGCCTTAATACAGTTACTGGTATCCAGTATGTACAAGGATCAACTGCTAATGGTATCACCACTTTCACTGTAAATGCTACTGGTGGTAACAAAACTTATACGTACAGTGCTACAAACAGCGGCGCTACTTATGGCACTCTGGAAGAGCTGATGAACGCAGTGAAATCGGATTTTGCCGAGAATATCAAGTCCGTAACTTCTGTTGTATCCGGCGGTCAGGTCAATATCAAGCTGGAGGCGTTCGCAGATCTGAACGACGCTATGGATGTAAGCCTGCATGTAGGCGCTGACTCTTCCGATGACAACAAGATTACGCTGAACATCGCTATGATGTCCGCTAGAGGTCTTGGCATCAACGGATTGAAGGTTGACGGAGCTACCTACGATAACGCTACCAATGCTATCGACACCATCGAGGAAGCAATCAGGAGAGTCTCCACTCAGAGATCCGCTCTCGGTGCCGTTCAGAACCGTCTGGAGCATACGATTAACAACCTGGATAACGTAGTTGAGAATACCACTTCCGCAGAGAGCCAGATCCGTGATACCGATATGGCAACTCAGATGGTTCAGTACTCCAACAACAATATCCTTGCTCAGGCAGGTCAGGCAATGCTGGCACAGGCGAACCAGTCCAATCAGGGCGTTCTGTCCTTACTTGGCTAATAGCTGTAATAGGATGTGCATAGCATATCCGACACAGAAGTGTTTCTATCAAAACAGAAAAGGGATGGCTTTGGCCATCCTTTTTCTTGCTTAGAGGGTTTTATTTTATGAAAAAAGAGATACTTTTAACCATCACCATGCTGGTCAGCGACAGGGAAAAGACAATCGAAAAGTGCATGAAGTCCTTAAGCAGCCTGCGAGATGCCGTCCCCAGCGAACTGATCGTTGTAGATACGGCTGGAAATAAAACCTGCATGGATATTGTAAGACAATATACAGATAAAATCATAAGGTTTGAATGGTGCGATGACTTTGCGGCAGCAAGGAACGCAGGATTAAAGGATGCCAAGGGTAAATGGGTCATGTTCCTGGATGACGACGAGTGGTTTGAAAATACGTCTGATTTAGAGCAGTTCTTTTTATCCGGAGCTTATTTAAAATATAAAGGTGCCAGCTACAAGGTGCGAAACTACCAAAATATAAAAGGCTCCGCCTGGGATGATTTCACCGCGCTTCGGCTGGTGGAGCGCACAGAAAAAACTCGATTTATCGGTAAAATTCATGAGTACCTGGAGCCAATGTGCATGCCCATTTATCACTCCTCTGACTATGTGCATCACTATGGATATTTATTTACCCCGGAAGAAAGTCTGAAGCACTCCCAGAGGAACATGAAGCCTCTGCTGGAAATGCTTCGGGAATCTCCCGACGATCTCCATACAATGACCCAGCTTCTTTTGGAATATTTCAGCGCAAAAGAATATTTTGCAGCCAGAGAGCTGGCGCGGAAGATATGCAGTGTCGATAACTGCTGGACCAACGGCAAAATAATTCGATATGTAATCTATGCTGCCGTACAGGAGGTAAGGATTCCGTATCTTCAGAAAGCATATCAGGATGCCTACGAGATTGGGAAGAAATATATGGCGGAAGAGAAATGCTTCACCCTATCAAAAGCATGTATCTGCAAGATTATGGCTTTTTCCTGTTCTTATCTGGAAAAATATGACGAGGCATTAGATTATATTGATCAGTTCTATCCTCTGTTGAAGAAATGGAATACTTATACGGAGCAGGAACTGCTGGACAGCTTTTCCATTGCACAGGAGTTATTGACGCCAAAAGAAATTGAATCGCTGAGATTGCTGAAGCTGCATGCCTTTGTGCAAAAAGAGGATTGGGACAGTGCCCAAAAGGAACTGAAAGCCTTTGGCGAACGGGAAGAACCGTCAAGTATTCCGCTTTTTACCGCAGACGATCTGATGGCTCTCCTGCCCCGTTTGGATGCTCAGATGCCTTATATGAAAGCAGTTAGAAAAATATTGGACCATTTATTTTACAGAGCTGCTTTCTATAATGCCATCGAGCAGGCTGATCCGTCGGCCAGAGAGAAAGTACTGGCCTATCTCGCCCAGGTTACGCCTGACGATCTGGAGCTTTGCCGGTATCATATCATCTATGCGGGAAGCCAGGGGAGAGCTGCAGATGCTATCCCTGCGCTGGAAAAAATGCGTGATGCGCAGTATCCGTTTTTCCTGGAGGGAGAATCTTACTGGGATAGTCTTCTCAAGCTGAATATTGATTTGAATTCTTATATGACCGGCGTAAGCATCTATGACTGGATAGAATCAGCACAGCGGTTATGGGATGTTTCCAGCTTAAAGGTCTGTGAAAAGATATATTTATGTCTGATAAAGGGACTGGAAAAAACAGACTTGCGTTACCTTTACGTCAGCGCTCTTTTCATGGGAAAAAAGCTGGACGAAAAAGAAAAAAACGCGGAGCTTCTGGCATCTTCAGGAGCGGATGAAGTCTGGAACGAATTGTTCGAGCTCTCCCAGTACTGGGTGTCCTGTGCGGCTACTCTCTACAAAGAGGAGGTATTTATGAGCAATCTGATCCAGGCTCTCCCGCCGGCATACCGCTTCGGCTGGTATATCATGCAGGCCGGCGCTGTAAAAAATCAGGATCGCAGCCTGTTCCTCAGGAAAGTCGCTGATGCGGCGAAAGCGTATCCTGCCCTTAAGGAATTGTGCAAAAAAGTGATCACAGAAATGTAAAGGATCCCGAAAATCGCCCGCGCCCTGCCTGTTATGCATTCGGCAGCCGGGCAATCAGCTGTTCCACCTCCTGCAGCTGCTCTCTGGAATTTTCCCGGTGGCTCTGCTTCCGGTATTGGCTGGGAGACATTCCTTTCAGGGCACGGAAAGCCTTTGTGAACACTAAAGCGTCACTGTAGCCGCAGGACAGCGCAATGCTTTCTATTGGATAAGAGGTGGAATCCAGCAGCTCACGGGCCTTTGTAATGCGAAAGGTAGTCAGGAATTTCTGGGGCGACATACCCAGATAGCTTTGGAACAGGGTGTAGAGATAGCTTCTGTTGATACATACGTAATCGGCCACATCCGTTACCTTGATGGGATTACAGTAATTACTCTGGATAAAGGAAACCGCCTTTTTCACATAGCGGTTCCCTTTATCCTCTTCATTTCCGGCCACCACGCCGGCGCTCTCCGCCAGCACCGACAGGAATACGCCCAAAAGGCCGTTCCGTCTGAGATCGTCCGCCACTCCGAACGTATTGTGATCCATCATGTCCCGCACCAGGGAATAAAGCTCCTGATCCCTGCCGCAGGAGAAGATGGGATGCCTCTCGGACAGACCCATGGCATTCAGATATTCTTCCGCCCGGCTGCCGCCGAAGCCTACCCACAGATAACTCCAGGGGTCGTTCTGATCCGCCTGATAGAATGCAAGCTCACCCGGCCGGATCAAAAAGCCATAGCCCTTTTCCAGCCGGTACTCCTTATCCCGGAATCGGAAAATCCCCTTGCCGCTTAATACATAATGGATCAGATAGTGCGGCTTGGAGGCAGGGCCGAAGCTGTGGAGGCTCTCTGTCCGGGA
>CANRMK010000248.1 GCA_947631715.1 uncultured Acetatifactor sp. | reverse complement strand
TCGCCAAGTGCCGACGTGCTCCAACGGTCTGCCGGGAGAACATCGACATTACCGGGCTGAATACGACGGAGGGGCTGAACTGTTGTCCGGCCAGCCGTCACTTTCAGAAGAATACTTGACAGATAGAACGGGGGGTAAAATAAAGATAGTTCCAAAGACGGGAGGGCTATGGGGGAGGGAAAATGTTCACATTAGAGAAGAGAAAATATACCTGGCTGGATATGTACCGTATCCCGTTTCGCTGTGCGCCGGTGAGCACGGTAATAGTGACGCTGCAGAAGATCACTACGGCGCTGGTCAATGTGTTTCAGGTGATCGCAGTGGCGGAATTTCTGGACAGGGCTGTCACCGCAGTGACAGAGCAAAAGTGGGATAATGGACTGGCCCTCTGGTTTGTGCTGATGCTGCTGATCGCCTGCTGGAAACGGGTCTCCTATAACATCGGCCGGCTGTTTACCAGACATCTGGTACTGATGGGGAACAGGCAGGTGCTGGAGGAGTTTACGGAGAAACAGAACAGGCTTGAGTACTGCCTGCTGGAGGATCCGGAGACGGAGGAGCTTACAAACCGCGTGACGGATAGGCTGGAGGAAAACTTAAGTGAGATGCTCCAGCGCTTTTTAAACTTTTTTGCTATATACATACCCAGGATCGCCGGCGTGCTGCTGATTATTGCCTCACAGGTATGGTGGCTTGCCATTGTTGTGATGCTTATGACGATTCCCCTGGTCTTTCTCTCCCTGAAAGGCGGGAGAAAGGTATACCGCGCTGATCAGGAGGCAGCTGTCTATGAAAGACGGCATAAATATCTGTTTGAGGTGCTGACAGGCCGGGAGACGGCGGAGGAGAGGAGTCTGTTCGGGTACACGCCCAAGGTCAATGAACAGTGGTATGGACAGTTTGAGGCGGCAAGGAAGATCGACATGAAAGCGGATGCGGCATTTACCGTCAGCATGCAGGGCGGAAGCATCGTTACCAGTATTCTTGCATCGGCCGTCTGCCTGATCATGATTCCCCTCACCGTATCCGGCGCGTTAAGCATCGGTCTGTTCATTTCCCTGGCTGCGGCAATCTATGACCTGGTGAACCTGATGGGCTGGGAGATGACAAGGGCCGTTTCCCAGATCGCAAGGTTCGGGGAGTATATGCGGGATCTGACGGCCTTTGCAGCGCTGCCGGAGAGAGGGGAAAGCGCTCCGGAGGATACGGCGGTTCCGGCGTTTGAGAGATTGGAGTTCCGGAATGTGACTTTCCGCTACCCTGGCTCTGAAGCCGATGTTCTAAAGGACTTCTCCATGGAACTGGAGAGGGGAAGACACTATGCCATTGTGGGAGAGAACGGCGCGGGGAAATCCACCCTGATTAAGCTGATGATGGGACTTTACAGAGATTACGAGGGGGAGATCCTCTATAACGGAGTGGAACTGCGGAGGTTCCCGCAGAAAAGATGGTTCGAGATCTTCTCCTGCGTCTTTCAGGATTTTGCAAGATATTCTCTCTCCGTGGAGGAAAACATCTGTCTGGGCACAGGAAAGATGGAGGCTCAGGCGGCCCAGGCGGCCCAGACGGACCAGACGGCTCAGCGGATGCAGGCGGCGGCTGAAAAGCTGGGGCTTCATGAAGCTGTCAAGTCACTGAAATATGGTTATCAGACAAGGCTTGGCAAGCTGGATGAGGACAGCGTGGATCTGTCCGGCGGGCAGTGGCAGCGGCTGGCCATGGCACGCGCCCTGATGAACGATGGAGAGGTGCTTTTGCTTGACGAGCCCACGGCGGCATTGGATCCTGTCAGCGAGAGCGCACTTTATGAGGAATTCGGTGAGATCAGCAGAGGAAGGACCACTGTCTTCATCAGCCACAGGCTGGGATCCACGAAGCTTTCCGACCACATTTTTGTGCTTAAGGACGGGCGGGTGATCGAGCAGGGCAGACATGAAGAGCTTATGGTCCTGCAGGGCGTCTATGCGGCCATGTATGAGACACAAAAGAGCTGGTATGCTGCAAAAGGGGAGGCATAGATGAAGAGAAACGGCAGTGACAGGAAGCAGAGAACGCTTCTCTATATGGTATGCCATCTGTTAAAGCTGGTGGGTCAGAGCAACCCGGGAATGACTTTGCTGTTCTTCCTGATCTTGATGGGGACCGGTGTCTGTACGGCGGGCAATGTTTTCTTCAAGCAGAATTTCTTCGACAGGGTGGAGGAACTTGTCCGGGGCAGCGCTACCATGGGCCTGGCGGTGGGAAGCGGGATCGCCATGGCGCTGTTTTTGATCTTTACCCTGATTGTGCAGGCGGCCAGCGAGCTGATACAGAATAATTTTAATCTGCTGCTCAGAGGACAGATGGGGAGGCTTTTGAATGAGAAAGCCGCCCGGATCTCGCCTGTGGTGTTCGAGGACAGCCGCTTTCTGGATCATGTCAGCAAGGCGTATACAGGAATGGAAGCGGCTGCGGCGGTCATGCATTCAACGCTTTCCATCTGTATCGGTGAGACCGCATACTTTATTTTCATGGGCAGTTATTTCTTTTCTATCAAACCGGCGCTGCTTTTCATGTTCGGGCTGAGCTTTGCGCCGTCCATCATCGGTTCTGTGATCCGAAGACGCATGTATGCACAGCTGGAGAACCGGTCGGCGCCCTACCGCAGGAAATATGAATATTTTAAGCGGTGCATCTGCGCCAGAGAGTATGTGAAAGAGACGAGGCTCTGGAGAGCGGAGGGATTCTTTGGAAAGCTGTACCGGGAAAATCTGGGGAAATATACGCAGCTGCAGTGGAGGACGGAAAGACATTCGGAACTGACGGAGGTGGCGCTGCGGTTTTTCCTGCTGATAGGGTATGTGGGAACCATCGCCATGCTGTTTTACTATGTGTTTCAGGGCCAGGTCACTGTGGGCGCATTTGCGGCTGTGTTTGCCTCCCTGGATCAGCTTTTTGACCGCATGGAGAGTGTGTTCAACTATCGGATCGGCGATATTATGAGAGGCTTTGGCGCGGCGCAGAATTTTTATGCTTTTCTGGACCTTAAGGAGCGTGAGGGGACGGACGGAACGCCGTTAAAACGGGAACGGATCGAATTGAAGGATCTGTCCTTTACCTACCCGAACAGTGCAGAGAGCGCCCTGAAAAATATCAGCCTTACAGTGAAAAAGGGGGAGACGGTGGCGATCGTGGGAGTGAACGGCTCCGGCAAGTCCACTCTCACCAGGCTTCTGCTGGGACTGTTTCTGCCCACGGAGGGCCATCTATTGATAGACGGAAAAAGCGTGGAGGAGATCAGACCGGAAGCGCTGTATAAGGGCAGTTCGGCAGTATTTCAGCGGTATCAGTGCTACAAGATGACAGTGGAGGAGAATACAAGGCTGTCCGATGTGAACAGCGCCGGGCGTGTGGACGAGGCGCTGAAAAAAGCCGATTTTCCCCTTGACAGTGATAAGTTCGCAAAAGGGCTTGACACGATGCTGGGGAAGGATTTTGGAGGCATCGACCTGTCCGGCGGGCAGTGGCAGCGGCTGGCCATCGCCAGAGGGCTGTACAGAGAGCATGACATGATCGTATTGGATGAACCCACAGCGGCCATCGACCCTCTGGAGGAGGCGGATATCTACCGGAAATTCACGGAGATATCAAAGGATAAGACTGCGTTCATCGTAACCCACAGGCTGGGCTCCGCAAAGATAGCGGACAGGATCATCGTCATGGATGGGGGACGCATTGTAGAGACCGGGACCCACGAGGAGCTGATGGAACTGGGAGGCAGATACCGCGAAATGTATGACGCACAGGCAAAGTGGTATGCGTAACTGAAATC
>CANRMK010000247.1 GCA_947631715.1 uncultured Acetatifactor sp. | reverse complement strand
GATTTGGCCTATGCCTTTTTCCCAGGATTCATGAGATCCAGGAAAAAGCAGGTGTACGTCATGTGCATGTAGGGATTTAGCCAGAGAAAGCCGATGAACAGGGAACATATGCACAGCGCCATCAGCGGCAGGAAGCTGCACTGAAGCAGAAAGAACCTGAGCTTATGGCCATGCATTACTTTGACGCTTAATTTCAGAATCTCCCCCGCCGTCTTGTCAGGAAAGTCAAGCGCCAGATAATAGGACATGGAAATGCTGAGACTTAAGGGCAGATACACACATGCGCCCACTGCCAGGGCAGTCAGGGCTGCGATGAGAAGCCGGGAAGACCCTGTGCGCAGATACGCCTCGTAAAGGTACTGGCAGGGGTACAGGCAGATCGCTCTCAAAAGGGTAAAGGCCCCGGAGATGGCAAGAGCCCTGGAAAAATCTTTCCGAAAGCCGTAGAGCAGATCGTCCGTCCGATAGGGCTGGCCGCAGGCGGCGTTCAGGAAGAACAGGGTCAGTCCCATGTTCATAACGCCCAGGACCCAGGAGAGGAACAGGGATGCGATCCCCTGTATGATGTATGAGGACACAGCCGGCTCTGAGGTAAGCGATGTTCCGGGCAGAAACAGATCCACAAAAAGCGAGATCATATTTGTGATCAGAAAGCTGACAATGCAAATTGTCACTGCAGAACCGTATTTGCCCTCCAGCTTATCCTTGGCGGCATTTTTTAATTCATATCTTTTCCGGTATTGGTTCATATAAGCTCCATACATGGGGCTATGGGGGAAAGCGCAGAGCCTACACCCCATAGTCCAGATTCATACCGCTGTATTTGGCGCTGTCAGCGGTCTTTAATCCCTTTTGATAAGGATTATCTTCATTATAATACTTGATCTGGGTGTGCGTTGTGCCACCGGCCACATAGGTACGCCCGCATTCGGGGCAGACAGCCATATGGATGGACACAGAAGCCGCAAGCACTTTCCCGTGCCTCATGGCTGCCTTTTTATAAGCGTTGGACACATGCTCCTGCTCGTGAGCCCGCACGGCGGAGGCAGCGCTTTCCGGAGAGATGTGGGTGGGACTCTTGAATGAGACCATTTCGTCGGAACCGTCTTTATAACGGCGGTTCTTACAGGTCTGGCACTCCTGCCCGGGGCCTTTTTTCCCATTTGGGCCTTTGGCCTTGTCGTCTTCCTCGTCCAGTCCCAGGAGCTTCTTCTTTCTTTCTTCCTCTTCCTTGTCCAGTCCCAGCCGTTTCTTTCTTTTTTCCTCTTCTTCCTTTTCCAGCCCCGGAAGCTTTTTCTTTTTCTCTTCCTCCCGGTCTGTCTCCCGAAGTCCTTTTTGCTTTTCTTCTTCTTTTTCTTTTTCCGTCTTCCGGAGTTCGTCCTTTTTCGATTCTTCCAGGTCCGTTTCCTCTATCCTGCGTCCGCCGGTCTCCCGGAAGCGGTCCTGTGCGCCGGCTTTTACAGCAGTGCTGTCATAGCTCAGGCTGCGGCCCATTCCTATAGATGCAGAAAGCTGTATCATACGCAGACCTCCTTACTCTTCCACTGTGATTCCGTAATATTTTTCCAGAAATCCCAAATAATCCTCAAAGTCCATGCCGAGACTGTCTTTGAAGAGAGAATTGTACATAGTCTCCAGCTGCTGTCTTGACGTCTCATCGCTTAACTGCTGACGAAGCATAACGGGTGTCATTAACTGCGCGGCTACAATCAATGCAAGGCTTAAGATTCCGCCCATGACTGAGAGGATCAGCCCCGTGGTACAGGTGCCGCTCATGTGCTTGCCCTTTCGGCGTGATAGGACTGCAAAGAGAATACCCAGAGCGCCCAGAGGCAGCCCGATCCCGCACAGCCCTACGCTGATGGACATCAGCCCGCATACAAAAGAGGCAATGGCAAAAGCCTGCCCGTAAGGTCTGTGAGTGGGCTGATTATAGTAGCTGTTGTGAGAGGCGCTGCTGTTCCAGCGGTCCCACTGCCTGTTGCCGTCCTGGCCGTTGAGATTGTTCTGGTTTGAGTCCATAATGCCGAAACCGCCGCTCCTTTCCCACAGATATCTTCTTATGTATATACTGTATCATTTCTGAAAGTCTGTGTCAATCGGGATATTACCGCCGGCGGCTTGCGGTGCATTTGTTTTTTTAGTATAATCATACAGGGCGGAACGCAAAAGCGGGGGAGAAAGGCTTTTTTCCAAAGCGGCCGCTCCGCATTAGCAGGAATGAGCATGAATGAGAAAAGAAAGGTATGGTCTGACAATGGATATCATTCTGAAACTGAAAGAGGAACTGAAAGTGGAGAAATGGCAGGCGGAGGCGGCTGTCAAGCTGATCGATGAGGGCAATACGATCCCGTTCATCGCCCGTTATCGGAAAGAGGTCACAGGCTCTCTCAACGATGAACAGCTCAGAAATTTGTATGAACGGCTGATCTATCTGCGCAGCCTGGAGGATAAAAAACAGCAGGTGCTGGCAAGCATTGAGGAACAGGGAAAGCTGACGCCGGAACTGAAAGAGAAAATCCTGGCGGCGGAAACGTTGGTGTCCGTGGAGGATCTCTACCGCCCTTACCGCCCGAAGAGAAAGACCAGGGCCAGCGTGGCCAGGGAAAAGGGACTGGAGCCTCTTGCGCATTATATCCTGGAACAGTCTGCCGGCGGGCCTTTGGAGGAAGAGGCTGCAAAGTATGTGACCGGGGCTGAGGCGCCGGAGGACAAACAGGTAAAAACGCCTGACGATGCCATCCAGGGCGCGGAGGACATTATCGCGGAAAATATTTCTGACAATGCGGACTACCGCAGCTATATCAGAGAGCTTACCATGGAGGAGGGCATTATCACCAGCACCGCAAAGGATGAGAAAGCCCAGAGTGTCTATGAGATGTATTACGATTACCAGGAGCCGGTGAAAAAGGCGGCGGGGCACAGGATCCTGGCATTGAATCGGGGCGAGGCGGAAAAGGTGCTGACAGTGAAGATCGTCGCTCCCGAGGAGAGGATTCTGCGTTTTCTGGAAAAGAAGACCCTGACAGGGGAAAACCCCTATACGACTCCCGTGCTGAAAGAAGCGGTCCGGGACAGCTATGAGCGGCTGATCGCCCCGGCCATAGAGAGAGAAGTGCGAAGCGCTCTGACGGAAAAGGCGGAGGACGGAGCGATCGCGGTATTCGGAAAGAATCTGGAGCAGCTTCTGCTGCAGCCGCCTATCGCCGGGAAAGTGGTGCTGGGCTGGGATCCCGCTTTCCGCACCGGCTGTAAGCTGGCGGTGGTGGATTCCACGGGAAAGGTCCTGGACACCAGGGTCATTTACCCCACTGCGCCTCAGAATAAGGTTGAGGAGGCAAAGGCGGAGCTGAAGCGGCTGATCCAAAAATACCACGTGGATCTGATCTCTGTGGGAAACGGCACGGCTTCCCGAGAGTCGGAACAGGTAATCGTGGAACTGTTAAAGGAACTGGACCGGCCGGTGCAGTATGTGATCGTCAACGAGGCGGGAGCCAGCGTTTATTCTGCCAGCAAGCTCGCCACAGAGGAATTCCCCAACTTTGATGTGGGACAGCGGAGCGCCGCTTCCATTGCAAGGAGACTTCAGGATCCCCTGGCGGAGCTGGTCAAGATCGATCCAAAGTCCATCGGTGTAGGCCAGTATCAGCACGATATGAACCAGAAGAAGCTGGGAGACGCCCTAAGCGGCGTGGTGGAGGACTGCGTGAACAGGGTGGGCGTGGATCTGAATACGGCTTCTGTGTCCCTGCTTGAGCATATTTCCGGCATAAATAAGACGATCGCAAAAAATATTGTGGATTACCGGGAAAAGAACGGCAGATTTACAGACCGCAGACAGCTTCTGAAAGTGGCGAAGCTGGG
>CANRMK010000246.1 GCA_947631715.1 uncultured Acetatifactor sp. | reverse complement strand
CGGGCTTTGGTCGCGAAGCGCATCCAGAAAGGCCGCTCCATCCGAAAAGCCCCTGGCCTCAAAGCCTGCGGCATTCAGGGTATATATCATCAGATCACGGATCCCGCTGTCATCCTCTACACAAAAGATCAAGACATTCACTCTCCTTTGGGCGGAAAATACAAGTCAGTCAGATAAAGGACTGCCTGCCAAAATCCTTGATATTATAGCACATTTTCGCATTTTTTCAATCTGCCGGCGGCTGTGCGCTTTTCTCGCCTGTAACAGAAAACAGCACCCACTCGGCGATGTTCGTGGCATGATCTCCGATCCGCTCAAAGTATTTCGCCACCATCAAAAGGTCAAGGGCATATTCTCCCTCCGCAGGCTTTTGCGCGATCAGGGAAATCAGGCTGCTCTTAATATCAATAAAATAATCGTCTACAATGTCATCAGAGGCAATGACCCCTTTGGCTATGGCAGTGTCCTGCTTCACATAGGCGTCCACGCTGTCCGTTACCATTTTAATGGCCGCCTCTGCCATCTCCCGGATCTTGATATGTTCCGGCAGCGTTCTGTCATTCAGGAACGGCAGGATTTCCGCAATATCCTCCGCCTGATCTCCGATCCGTTCCATATCCGTTATCATTTTCAGGGCAGCCGAGATCTGCCGCAAGTCCCGCGCTACCGGCTGCTGCTGCAAAAGAAGCCGCAGGCACATAGATTCGATCTGCCGTTCCTTTTCGTCTATTTTCTGGTCCAGCGGCGCGATCTTCGCCGCCAGCGCATCGTCCTTCTGGATCAGAGCAGAAGCCGCCATAGAAATCACTTCTTCGCACAGCGCCCCCATCCTGATCAGCTCCTGCCCCAATGTATTAAGCTGCTCGTCAAACCGTGTCCTCATTATCCAAACCTCCCTGTAATGTAATCCTCGGTGCGCTTATCCTCGGGCTGGGAGAACATTTTTTCCGTATCCCCGTACTCTACCAGTTCCCCCAAAAGGAAAAATGCCGTCCGGTCTGAAATGCGTACCGCCTGCTGCATATTGTGTGTGACAATGATGATCGTATATTTTTCTTTCAGCGTCATTGCCAGTTCTTCGATCTTTGAGGTCGAGATCGGATCCAGCGCCGAGGTGGGTTCATCCATTAAAAGGACTTCCGGCTCCACAGCCAGTGCGCGGGCGATACAAAGGCGCTGCTGCTGCCCGCCGGAAAGCCCCAGCGCGTTCTTTTTCAGCCTGTCCTTTACCTCGTCCCAAATGGCCGCGTCCCGCAGAGATCGTTCTACAATATCGTCCAGCTTTGCTTTGGCGCGGATTCCATGAGTGCGGGGACCGTAGGCGATATTGTCATAGACCGACATAGGGAACGGGTTCGGTTTTTGGAATACCATGCCGATTTCCCTGCGAAGCGTGTTGACGTCCACGCCGGGAGCGAAAATATCATTTCCCCTGTAGGCAACCTCTCCGGTGATTTTGATGCCCTGGACCAGGTCGTTCATTCGATCCAGCGTTTTCAAAAAAGTGGATTTCCCGCAGCCGGACGGACCGATCAGCGCCGTAATCGTCTTTTCCGGGATATTTAAACTCACATGATGGAGCGCCTGTACGCTGCCATACCAGAGATTTAAATCCCGGACTGTAATGATATCCTTCATAGAGTTATGACCATTCCTTTCTTTCTCCAAGTCACAAAGCCTGCCTCCTTTTGCACCAGCGCCCTGCAAGCATCGCGAGGAGATTTACGAGAAGTGTGAGCATCATCAAAATGGCCGCAATCGCAAAGGCTACACCAAATTCGCCCTGTTCCTTTGCATAGACATACAGAGAGACCGTCAGCGTTGCCCCAGCGCTTCCAAGTCCTTTGAAAAATCCATTTAATGCGTGGGCAAATCCGGCAGTAAACAAAAGCGCCGCCGATTCTCCAAGAATACGCCCCACAGACAGGATACAGCCCGTAATCACCCCATCGATGCAGCCGGGTAAGACAACTGTGCGTATCACGCGCCATTTACCGGCTCCAAGCCCAAAGGCACCTTCCCGGTAGGACTGCGGAACTGTTTTCAGGCTTTCCTGCGTTGTACGCATAACAGTGGGCAGATTCATGATCACGAGCGTCAATGCTCCCGCCAAAAGAGAGGTCTGCATATTCAGGAACTGACAAAAGAACAGCATTCCCACCAGACCATAAATGATGGACGGAATCCCGGAAAGCGTCTCGGCGGCATATTCGATCACGGCGACGATCCTTTTATTCTTCGCATACTCCGTGAGATAGACCGCTGCTCCCACGCCCAGCGGCAGCACAAAGACAAGTGTTGCCACAATCATATAAACCGTATTCAGAATGTCCGGCAGGATACCAATCTTCCCGGAAAGATAACTGGGCTTTGTGGACAGCAGTTCCCATGAGATATTCGGGATGCCCTTTGCGAGTATGTAGACCAAAAGAAATAACACAAGGGCGCAGGTAAAAGCCGCGCTGATCCCGCACAAAGCCCGCAGCAAAGCGATCTGTATTTTCCGCTTTGCGTTCCTTTGACCATTCACCGTTTTCATCACTCCTTACTGCGCTTCAAAAAGAAATTCAAAGCCCCATTGATCAGCATAATGAACAGGAACAGCACAAGAGCGATCGAGAAAAGGGCCTGCCTCTGCAATCCGCTGGAATAGGACATTTCGCTTGCTACCGCCGTTGTCAGGAAGCGGACACTGCCGAAAAGCTCCGGCAGATTCGGCGCATTGCCGGATACCATCATAACAGCCATCGCTTCTCCGATCGCCCGTCCGACACCCAGCACCACCGCCGCGGCAATCCCGCTCTTTGCCGCCGGAACCGATACCTTGAAATAAGTTTCCACAGGCGTCGCACCAAGGGCCAGGGACGCATCTTCATACTCCTTTGGCACGGCCTCCAAAGCGGTGATCGACACATTGATAATAGAGGGCAGGATCATAATGGAGAGCACTATGATCGCCGCAAAAAGGCTCGCTCCGTCCGGGATATGGAACAGGCTTCGAATGCCGGGAACAAGCACCATCATTCCTACAAGGCCATAGACAACGGACGGGATACCGGCCAAAAGGCTGACCGCGCCTGATATGACCGTCCTGATCTTGGCCGGGGCGAGCTTTGCCAGATAGACCGAGGTCAAAAATCCAATCGGTACGCCGAGGACGATCGCACCCGCCGTGCCGTAAACGCTGGTCAGAATAAACGGCAGTATCCCATAGGACGGCTCCGCTGCGGTAGATGCCCACTTTGTGCCCAGCAGGAAATTCCAAATACCGATCCTGCGGATCGCGGGAATCCCCGCAATGACCAGATAAAGCGTGATCAACAGCACGCATCCCACCGTTATCAGGCCGAGGATCAGAAATATACCGTGAATGAAATACTCAAATGCTTTTTGTCTTCTCATTCTTATACCCCATGTGCGCTTTAGCGCACATACCAATCAATAGTATGAAAGTTTACTTTCATGCTTATACCCCTAGCGTGCTTCAGCACGCATACACCCCTGCATATCGCGGGATGCAATCCCGCGATACTGCGTCAATTAGTAGTTTGAAAATCAGGGTCAATTTTATTTATTTTACGGGTACTGCGCCGGCCTGGGAGATATACGGGGCCGCCTCGTCCGATGTGACAAAGTCAAAGAATTTCTGCGCCGCATCGGAAAGCTCCGCGCCGTTCTTTGTCACCAGCACGAATGGACGCTGAATGACATAGCTGCCATCTTTGACCGTTGCTTCACTGGGCGAAACACCGCCTATGGAAAGAGCCTTGATCTGATCGCTGACTGCAGCGAGAGAAGCATATCCGACTGCGTCCGGGTTCTGGGAAACGGTGGTGATCACATCGCCGGTGGAGGTAAGCTCCTG
>CANRMK010000245.1 GCA_947631715.1 uncultured Acetatifactor sp. | reverse complement strand
CGAGCGGAAGCGCGTCTGCCGGGAGAACATCGGCAGTACCGGGCGTGACTCGCAAGGGAAAGGCTGAACTGTTACCTATGATTTTTCGCGGGGGGCGCAGCGAACTTGCCGTTTTGCCGGTTCTGTGTTATACTGAATAAGAATTTTGACATTTGCAGGGACTGATGGAGTCTGGCGGAAATCCGCAAGGAAGCGGCATATTTCCATCAGCGGGACAGGGGCCAGATCGGAAAAAATATGTGAGGAGGAAACTGCTATGGGATACACCAAGCTGCGGGAGCAGACGGGAAGAGAAGGAAGAGAGATCATACAAAGAGGGGGAGGAAAGGAAGAAGACGCCTTAAAGTCTGCTGCGCTCGCGTTCATCAGGGAACGGTGCGAGGGGTTGCGCTTTGACGACGAGAAAGAGGGAAAAGAAGATGAGGAAAAAGGCGTGCTTCTCGGAAGAAGCATCAAGCCTGGCCAGATCCCGTACAATATGGAAAAGGACATCGACAGGCTCTGTCTGGAGAACGCCATAAGCCGTTTCCTGGATACCGGACGAAAGGAAGACGCTTTTGATGTCTACTTCTGCTATCTGGAGATGTTCGTGGGAGAGTATGAGAAGACCAATCGGATGATCGAGCTTTTGTCCGAGTATGAGGCCAACGGCAGCAGGCTTTTGATGAAGCACAGAGATCATTATGCCCACTCTGTCTATGTGTTTGCCCTGGGCCTGGCGGTCTATCAGACCAATGACGGGTACAGGAAGACCTACAATAAATTCTATGGCTTCTGTGAGAAGGACGAACACAAGGCAGCGCATCATTATCTGCAGTACTGGGGCCTGACTGCGCTTTTCCACGATATCGGTTATCCTTTCGAGCTGCCCTGCGAGCAGGCTGCCTCTTACTTTGAGGTAGATCACAAGAATCGGAAGGAACAGATCTATCTCTCCTATCAGTCCATGGAGATTTTTACGAAGCTGCAGCCGGAGATCCGGGAGAAGCTTAAAAAAATCCGCGAGAAATGCGGCAGTGACGACGGCACGCCCTACAGGGACGATGCGGGGTTTAGCTCCACGGATGAACTGTTTGCCTGGGCGTTGGAGCGCCGTTTAAAGAAAGGCGAATACCGCGCAGACAGCAAATATCTCTGCAAAGTCCTGTCCCATAAGCCCAAGCGCCCGGACGAATTCAATTATTTTATGGATCACGCCTACTTCAGCGCCACGATCCTCTTTCAAAAGCTGTTCGTGGAGAATAAGATCGAACCGAACGAAACGTATATTGATGCACTGACAGCGATTCTTATGCACAACAGCCTGTATAAATTCTGCATTGCCAACCCTGAGCCAAAAGAGCCTGAGAGGCAGAAGGACACAGAAAGAGGGCCGAAAGAGCATGAGGGGGAGGAGAACACCGCACAGCAGTGCGGAAAAGAAGAAGCGGTGCTGCTGCCTCGAAATTATAAGGAGGATGGGAATATCCCGTTTCAGGCAGAGCTGCACCCGTTAGCGTATATGCTGATGCTGTGTGATGAGCTGCAGTGCTGGGACAGGACCGCTTACGGCAGGGATTCCCGGCTGCAGGTGCACCCTTTCGGCTGCAGATTCGATTTCAGAGATGGCATTACCGTGAGTTACCTGTACGATGAGGCAGAGGAACCAAAGATCGAAAAGTATAAGGAAGATCTGCAGAAATATTCTAAGGAGTATGCGGAATATAAGAGAAAGAAAAAAGAGTGGGAAGACGGCGGAAAGATAGGCAAGGAGCCCCAAGAACCGAAAAAACCAGAATTAAAAGCATATGACAGTATGTACAGGAAAAGCGCAGGGGAAAAGCTTGCCTTTCAGGAAGATATCGAACGCATCATCAATGTGGGGGATAGGGATAGGGATATCGGCCGCCTGACAGTGGAGGATCCGCAGCTATGCAGGCCGGAACCGCGGGCACAGGGGTATCTGTCCGACAGCAATTTTATCGGCCTGTACAATTTTGCGATCGTGCTGCACAACAGATGGAGCGCAACAGAGAAATGGAGCAGCGCGTCGCCCGAACAGAGGAAGAGCTTTTATCTCCATGAAAAGAAAGAGGAATATATCAAGAACTTTCACCAGATCTCCCTGGAATATAAGCTGAGCAATATCGGCCAGGCCAAGGCTTTCGCAGGATATCTGAATGAGATCGGCTGCTTCTATACTATGAATGATATCGGTCTGGAAATGGTGGAGACATTCAGTGCAAAGGAGCTTGAAAAGATCGGGCCGATGGAGCACAAAAGGTGGCTTCAGGAGCATTATGACATGGGCTGGGCCTATGGGGATCCCGGGCAGCCTGCATATGCGCAGGAGCGGGAGAGAAGGAGGATCCATAAGGATATGATCCCGCTCCCGCCGGAGCAGCTGAAGCTGACAGGGGCATTTGACGAGAAAGGCTGCATTACCCGGGAGGCGGCGGAGGAAAATTACAAAAGGCTGAACAAGGCGGAGCAGGACAAGGATACCATGCCGATGGAATGTATGCTGGAGATGCTGAGAGTGTTCGACGGCCTGAGAATATACAGACTGCCCGGCCGGACGAAAGAGGAATAAGGCGGGGCGCAGATACTTTACCCGGCAGGAACATAAGGAGAATGGGCTTTGAACAGAACACACAGGAAGCTATTGACGGCGGCTGCGGCATTGACGCCCTGGGCCGTGGGAAGTGCAGGCTACTATGAGGCCGGCCTCAGCTTTTCCAACAGTCTCTATGCTGCTTTTGCGCTGTATTTTACCAACCAGATTTCCGCGGAATACAATGGGCTGATCGAGCTCGCCAGATGGACAGCGCCCATGGTGACGGCATCGGCCGTATTGTGCTTGCTGCAGCATATCTGGAAGCGTATCCGCTGGCGGTTCATGGGATTTGGGAGAGACAGCATCGCCGTCTACATGGATGAAGACAGGAAAATACAGTTTGAGGACGGGGTGCGTGCCGCATACCCGGGCGGAATCTTTCTGGGATATTTCAAGTCGTACATCATTCTGTTTTCCTCAGATGAAAAGAGCCTGGAGTTCTATGAGGAACACAGAGAGCGGCTGGCCCGCAGGGCGGTCTATATCGGGCTGCGGGAGCTGGAACAGGGGCTTGTAAAGAACATGCCGGGCGTTGTGCTCTTTGACATAAACCGGGCGGTGGCCAGGCTTTTGTGGAAGCAGATAGCCCTGTGGAAGCAGAAAGAGAGCTCTGCGGCGATCGTGGTCTGGGGGAACGGCGCATTGGCAATGCAGATCCTGGAGACGGGGCTGCAGCTGAACCTGTTCGATGAGGGGCAGAGCCTGCACTATGATCTGGTCACGGACGATCCCTCCTATCAGCTGCGGCACGGGGACATGGATCTGATGAACGGCGACGAGGTGCTGTGTCTTCCCATGGGGTCTGAGCAGGCCTGGGAAGCCGTGCGCTCTGAGGATATCGTGATCATAGCGGACAGGGTGGGATACAGTATGCTGCAGAATATTGCCGTCAATGCCAGGGGAAGAGTCTATTATTATTCTCCCATGGGGGCAGATGCAGGGACGGTGATGGATTTCCCGGCCCTTTTTCCTTTCGGCAGGGACAGAGATGTCTTTACGGATGAGAATATACGGAACGGAAAGCTCATTGCCAGGGCAAGAGAGCAGCATGAGGCGTATGAGCGGCGGCAGCAGCGTGAGGCTGCGGAGCGGGGAGAGTCCTACACACCCACCAGCTGGGACCAATTGTCCGGCTTTCTCCAGGAATCCAATATCTCCTCCTCGGATTACGGGGAAATCCTGGAACAGCTCCTTATGGAGGGCATGCCGGAGGAGGAACTGGCGGAGCTGGAGCATATCAGGTGGTGCAGGTTCCATTATCTCCAATACTGGAAATATGCCGCACAGAGGGATAACAGCAGACGGCTGCACAG
>CANRMK010000244.1 GCA_947631715.1 uncultured Acetatifactor sp. | reverse complement strand
AGCAACGGAGGTCAGTACTGATCTCCGTTGTTCGTTTATATATCTCAGGGCGCGCTGCCTGTCTTGGCTGCTGCCGCGCTTTCTCCCGTTCGGCGGAGGGACTGCCCTGAGTTTTTTCGACTGTTCGGGACACGGGAAAGGAATCAGGGAAAGGAATCAGGGAAAGGAATCAGATGGAAAAGAGATCAAGGGAGAAAGAGACCGAGCGGGGCCGTAAGGAGAAAACGGCGCGCAGGGATTGGTATCAGCTGGATCTGTCCGCCATTGTGTACCCTACTCTGCAGAGACGGGATTTCTCTTCTGTGTACAGGCTTTCTGTGGTGTTAAAGGAGGAGGTGCGGCCGGAGGTGCTGCAGCGCGCCCTCGATATGACGCTTCCGCGGTTCCCCACTTACAAGGCGGCCATCCGCAAGGGGCTGTTCTGGCGCTATCTGGAGCCCAATAACAGGCCGGGCCCCTTTGTGCAGGCAGACGTGAAGAACCCGTGTCAGCCCATGCATTTCAAGGCTAACAACCGGTATCTGGTGAGAGTCTACTATTTCAGGAACCGCATTGCGCTGGAAGCCCATCACAGTCTGGGAGACGGCACGGGGGGAATGTGCGTGCTGCAGACTTTGACGGCCGTGTATCTGAGGCTGCTGGGCCATAGTGAGATCGAAAACGGCGGCTTTGTGCTGGATATTGAAAAGGAGCCCTCCGGGGAAGAACTGGAAGACGCTTATATGCGTTACGCCAATGCGAAAGTGTGCCCGCCCAGGCTGGAGGAAAAGGCCTATCGGGTCAGAGGGACTGGGGAGCCCTTTTATACGCTGAATATCATTGACGGTATCATGCCGGTGTCACAGGTGATCGGGGTCGCAAAGAAATATCACGCCACGGTCACAGAGTACCTGAATGCGGCGCTTCTGTATGCGCTGCTTCAGAAGCAGCAGGAGGACGGAGCGCGCAGAATGAGGCCGGTAAAGATCGCCATGCCGGTGAATCTGCGGCAGTTCTTTCCCTCCGGGACGCTGCGGAACTTTATCACGATGATCTACCCTGGAGTGGATCCCAGACTGGGGGATTATACGTTTGAGGAGATTGTCGTCCAGGTTCACAATTATATGCGGTACCATCTTAACGAGAAACTGCTGCGGGGGGACATTACCACAAATGCAGCTGTGCAGCGGAACCCCTTTATCCGGGTGGTGCCTCTATTCATCAAGGATTATGTGGTGCGCATGTTCTATACAAAGGTGCAGGACCGGAATTCCTCCGCAGGCCTGACGAACATGGGGGCCATGAGAGTGCCGGAGGGAATGAAGCCCTACATTGAGCGCTTTGACATTTATATGGGCCAGCCCTTTTCCCATCGGACCAACTGTGCCGTCATCAGCTTCGGCGATACGCTGACCGTAAATTTTGCCAGCAGTATCGCGGAGACGGATGTGGAGAAACACTTTTTCCGCAGGCTGGTCCGGGACGGTATCCATGTGACCATTGAGAGCAACCGTTAGCCGGTGCGTTCGATGGGCGGCTGTAAAGCCGGGAGAGGAGTGTTATGTCATACTGTGTGAACTGCGGTGTGGAACTGCATGCTTCCGCAAAAAAATGCCCGCTGTGCAATACGCCGGTGATCGATCCGAACAGACCGAAAGAGGCGGAAGATGCCCTTTCCCCGTTTCCCGAAAAAGCGGGCCAGGTGGAATCGGTAAAGCGCAAGGACCTTGGGATCCTGCTGACTATGGTAACGCTCGCCTCAGCCGGCACCTGCGGACTGCTGAACGTGCTGGTGTTCAGGGAGAGCCTGTGGTCTCTGGTGGTGCTGGGGGCCTGCGCGATCGTTTGGATCGTGCTGGAGCCCTTTGTGATCTGCCGCAGGCAATCGGTGTATCTGTCCCTGCTGCTGGACGGGGCCGCAGTGGTATTTCTGCTGTATATGATCACTTTCCTGTCCGGCAGCGACGAGTGGTTCTTCGGGCTGGGAGTGCCGCTGACGGTCCTGGTGACGGCGGTGGCAGAGCTGTTCGCTTTCTGCACGTATCAGCTGCCCAGGTCCTTTCTGACTGTGACGCTGTATTTCTTTACCTCGGCCGGACTGCTCTGTCTGGGGGTAGAGCTTTTGATCGACCGGTATCTCCATGGGGATATCCGCTTGAGCTGGTCGGCAGTGGTGCTGACAGTCTGCGGGATCCTGGACATTGCACTGATTACCATGCTTTCGCGCAGGAGGCTGCGGGACAGTGTGAGGAGACGGCTGCATTTTTAGAGACGGCATTTTTAGAAATAATAAAAGGGGCATAAGTAAGATAAAATGGATAAGAGGAACCAGAACCTGATGCATCTGATCAGGCGTGTACACGGACTTGTGGAGAATCCCGACATAGAGAAGCACAGGCATTCCCAGGATCAGATCGGCGCTATTTTAGGAAATACGAGAGAGATCCGCTACCGGGAGATCGACATAGACGGAATGTATGCGGAATGGGTCAGCGTGAACCGCGCCCACATGAAAAAGTATGTGATCCTGCACTGCCACGGGGGCGGCTATTCTACAGGGAGCAGCCTGTATGCCAGGACGCTGACTTCAAAGCTGGCGGCGACCACCTCCATGGACGTACTGTGCTTTGACTACCGGCTGGCGCCGGAGCACCCTTATCCGGCTGCGGCGGAGGATGCCATGAAAGCATGGAATTACCTGATGCTTTTGGGGTACGGAGCCAGGGATGTGATCCTCACAGGGGATTCCGCGGGGGGCAATCTGGCTCTGAGCCTGATGCTGAAGCTGAAAGAGGAGGAGCGCCTTCTGCCAAGGGGGCTGGTGCTCATGTCGCCCTGGACGGATCTGACTTCATCCGGCAAGTCGTTCGAGACAAAGGCGGAGGTGGATCCTGTGCTGGACCGGGCCTATATCGACAGAATGACCCAGGCCTATGCGGCGGGCCGCGACCTGACGGATCCGCACATCTCGCCGCTGTTCGGCGATTTTGAGGGCTTTCCGCCCACATACATACAGGTGGGAGGGAACGAGATATTGTATAGCGACTCCAAGCGTCTGCACCAGGCGTTCGTTGAGGCGAATGTGTCCGTAAAAATGGACACCTACAAGGGAATGTGGCATGTATTCCAGATGTCGCCGGTGAAAGCGGCCAGAGACGCCATGGACAAAAATGCGGAGTTCATCTATGAGATCTGCCGTTAGCCGGAACAGGGAAACACAGAGTGTGCGCCCGCCTGCAAGGCCGTTTCAAAAAAATAAAGGAATTTTGCCCTGGGTGGAGAATATTGAATAATAGGAGAAGGGGCAGAATGAGAGGGACCATGACGATCAGAGAAAGCTTTGAACAGCAGGAGAGGGAGTACCTGAGCCCTTATGCGTCGCTGAGCATCAACTCTAAGGGGCGGCTCAAGCCCGAGGAGCCCTGCGATATCCGGCCTGTGTTCCAGAGAGACAGGGACAGGATCATTCACTGCAAGGCATTCCGCAGACTGAAGGACAAGACACAGGTATTTCTGTCTCCGGAGGGGGATCACTACCGGACGCGGCTGACCCATACCCTGGAGGTCTCGCAGAATGCGCGGACCATTGCCAAGGCCCTGCGCCTCAATGAAGAACTTGTGGAGGCCATTGCCCTTGGCCATGATCTGGGGCACACGCCCTTTGGACATGCGGGGGAAAGAGCGCTCAACAGAGTGTGTCCGCTGGGCTTTGAGCACAATGTCCAGAGCGTGCGGACAGTGGACAGGCTGGAGAAAGGCGGCCAGGGACTGAATCTGACCTTTGAGGTCCGGGACGGCATCCTGAATCATCAGACGGTAGGGACGCCTCATACTCTGGAGGGCAAGATCGTCCAGCTGTCCGACAAGATCGCCTATATCCACCACGATATGGACGACGCCCTGCGGGCGGGGATCCTGAAAGAGAGCGATGTGCCCCGGGAGATCCGGGA
>CANRMK010000243.1 GCA_947631715.1 uncultured Acetatifactor sp. | reverse complement strand
CATGGCTCATTCATCTGAGATATGAAACTTAAAATTCCTTGATTTTTTAAGGAAAATCACTTGACAATATAGGGAGGTTAGTTTTGCTGTGGCTTTTTAGATAATCATATAACATGTCAGGTGCTCTGTCTGCTGTTTTCCCGTTCAATAGCGGCAATGATTTCAAATTGTAGTGAGAACGCAGAGTTGTAGGGATGAACGATTTATATATCTTTTTCAATATTGATATATTGTTCTCAGCAAAGTTATATTTGGCCCTATGAAGGAGTAAAATGAGGGAATATCAAGTTTGTAATCAATGCGTTGTGGATACTATAGATTCCAAAGTAGTGTTTGATGATAAGGGAATATGCGATCATTGTAGGAATTTTAAGCAGAAAATCAAACTGTATTGGAATCCAAATGAACCCAGAGAGAAGCAATTACAGAAAATTGCCGCAAAATCCGCAAGGCAGGCCGAGGAAAGGAATATGATTGCATCCTTGGATTAAGTGGTGGGGCGGATAGTTCTTATCTGGTATACATTGTAAAAGAAAAAATGAGTTTACGACAGTTAATGTTTGGTGTTGCTACAAATTATTAAATCGTAAACGAACTATAGCACGTTTACGATTTCGAGAGTATGGTGTGTCTTGGTATATATTTACGCATGGTATTGCACCTTCTGCTGTTATGAGACAGACAGGAAGACCCTGCGCTAAACTATGGTTGCTTCTTTTATACATCTGGGCTATAATATCTTTGGGGGAAATTTGGACCTGTAAAATAAGACAAGTGAGGTTCATCATGTTCAAAGAAAAAACATTATTGATCACTGGCGGTACAGGATCTTTCGGCAACGCCGTCCTGAATCGCTTTCTGTCTACCGACATAGGTGAAATCCGTATTTTCTCCCGTGATGAGTTGAAACAGGATGATATGCGGCATTTTTATCAACAAAAGTATCCTGAGTTCAGCAATAAATTGAAATTTTACATTGGTGATGTTCGTGATCCTCAGAGCATCGCGAAAGCGATGCACGGTGTAGATTATATTTTTCATGCGGCAGCTTTAAAACAGGTTCCCTCCTGTGAATTTTTCCCGATTGAAGCAGTAAAGACGAACGTGTTGGGAACGGAAAATGTGCTTCAGGCTGCCATTGACGCCGGCGTTAAAAAGGTGATCTGCCTGTCCACGGACAAGGCCGCATACCCGGTCAATGCAATGGGAACATCAAAAGCGATGATGGAAAAGGTGATTGTGGCAAAATCTAGGACGATTTCACCTGATGAGACTACCATCTGCTGTACACGATACGGCAATGTGCTCTGTTCCAGAGGCTCGGTGATTCCGCTGTTTATTAAGCAGATGAAAGAAGGAAAACCGCTGACAGTGACAGAGCCTTCCATGACCCGGTTCGTAATGAGTCTGGAGGAGGCTGTGGAACTGGTGATTTATGCTTTTGAGAATGCTGAAAGCGGAGACATCATGGTGCAAAAAGCTCCTGCGTGCACAATCGGAGTATTGGCGCAGGCTGTCAGAGAATTGTTCCATTCTGATGCGGAAGTGAAGGTAATCGGAATCAGACATGGTGAGAAAATGTATGAGACATTACTTACCAACGAAGAGTGCGCGCATGCCATTGATATGGGGAATTTTTATCGTGTGCCTGCGGACAAGCGGAGCCTGAATTATGATAAATACTTTACGGACGGCAATCTGGAGAGGAGTAAGTTGTCGGAATTTAATTCCAACAATACGTCCTTAATGGATGCGGCACAGGTCAAGGAAAAGCTGCTGACTCTCTCTTACATCAAAGACGAGCTTGCGGAGTGGGAGAGCAGAAAAGCATGAAAGTGTTGGTGACAGGAGCCAATGGCTTTATTGGTCAGAATCTGATAGCGGAACTGGACAGACGTGAGGGAGTGGAAGTTCTTCCCTTTGATGTAGATACGCCGTCGGAACGATTGGAAGAATATTGCCGGGATTGTGACTTTGTGTATAATCTGGCTGGTATCAATCGTCCTGAGAAAACGGAAGATTTTATGAAGGGTAATTTTGGATTTGCCTCTGTTTTGGCGAACACCCTAAAAAAGTATGGAAATCGATGTCCCGTCATGAATTCTTCTTCTATTCAGGCAGCCTTGGACAATCCTTACGGCCAAAGCAAGAAAGCCGGGGAGGACATGCTGTTTGCCTATGGTCAGGAAACGGGGGCTGACGTATACATTTATCGATTTCCCAATGTGTTCGGGAAATGGTGCCGACCGAATTATAATAGCGCGGTAGCGACCTTTTGCTATAATATTGCGCATGATCTGCCAATCAAGGTCAATGACAGAAGCACGGTGATGCGATTGGTATACATTGACGATGTGGTCGAGGAACTGCTTCAGGCGTTGGACAGGCATCCGCATGTAAATACTGACGGTTATTGTTATGTGCCTGTGGAATATAAAATAACTCTTGGCGAGATAGTGCATTTGATTTACAGTTTCAGGGAAAGCAGAAAGAACCTGATGCTTCCGGATATGACTCCGGGAAGCTTTGAAAAGAAACTTTACAGTACTTATCTGAGCTATCTGCCTGAGACGGATTTTTCCTATTCTCTTGAGATGAAAACGGATGAGAGAGGAAGCTTTACGGAAATACTGAAAAGCGTGGACAGAGGTCAGGTGTCCGTCAACATCTCAAAGCCCGGTATTACCAAAGGAAATCATTGGCACCATACCAAGAATGAAAAGTTTTTGGTGGTAAGCGGTGAAGGGTTGATTCGGTTCCGCAGGCATGGAAGTGATGAGATTCTAGAATACCGTGTGACCGGAGAGCGGTTGGAAGTAGTGGATATTCCAACTGGTTATACACATTCTATCGTGAATGTCGGCGATACAAATCTGGTAACATTGATGTGGTGCAACGAATGTTTCGATTCGGGGAAACCGGATACCATTTATGAGATGGTAGCAAAAGACGAGAAAGGCCAGGGACAATAGGGTGAATAAACTGAAAGTTATGACTGTGATCGGTACTCGGCCTGAAATTATCAGATTGTCCGAAGTTATCAAAAAATGCGATTATTATTTTGAGCAGATTTTGGTACATACAGGGCAAAACTATGACTATACGTTAAATCAGATTTTTTTTGAGGATCTTGGGCTCCGTCAGCCGGATTATTATCTGGACTCTGTGGGAGAAGATTTGGGGGAGACCATTGGAAATATTATAGCAAAGAGCTACAAGCTGATGGCGGTGATAAAACCGGATGTTTTTTTAGTATTGGGGGATACCAATTCTGCCTTGGCGGCCATTTCTGCAAAACGATTAAAAATTCCTATTTTTCACATGGAGGCTGGCAATCGCTGTTTTGATGAAAATCTGCCGGAGGAGACGAACCGGCGCATTGTAGACCATATTGCGGATGTCAATCTGTGTTACAGTGAGCATGCCAGGCGTTATCTGAACGCTGAGGGGACGGCAAAGGAAAGAACTTATGTGACGGGTTCCCCTATGGCGGAGGTGCTGACGGCCAACATGCAGAAAATCGTATCCAGCAGTGTTCTGAAGACATTGGGGCTGGAGAGCGGAAAGTATATCTTGCTGTCCGCACATCGGGAAGAAAATATCGACCAGGAGAAGAACTTTTTTGCGCTGATGGATGCGGTGAACTGTATGGCAGAGGCGTATCAGATTCCGATTATCTATAGTACGCATCCCAGAAGCAGAAAGTTTATCGAACAGAGGAATTTTCAATTTCACCCGCTGGTACAGAGTCTGCAGCCCTTTGGCTTTTCCGATTATAATCATTTACAGATGAACGCGTTCTGCGTGGTATCTGACAGCGGGACTTTACCGGAGGAGGCCTCGTATTTTAGCGCAAAAGGCCACCCTTTCCCAGCAGTGTGCATCAGGACATCAACGGAGCGGCCGGAAGCTATCGACAGGGGGAACTTTATC
>CANRMK010000242.1 GCA_947631715.1 uncultured Acetatifactor sp. | reverse complement strand
CTTTTCTTAATATATTTGTTTCTGCTCCCCCGGACAGCCGTAAGGAACAGACAGTTCCGAAGTTCAAAAAATACCCCGGGCGGCCGGGCCTCTACATCAGATCCTTGTTGTCCACGCCGTCCATGTCGTCAAAGTCCTGATTCTCGCCTACCATGCCCCAGATAAAGGTGTATGCTCTGGAACCGCACCCGGAATGGATCGACCAGCTGGGCGAGATCACGGCCTCCTCGTTGCGCATCACGATATGGCGGGTCTCCGTGGGCTCCCCCATATAGTGCATCACAAAGGCATCCTCGGGCATATCAAAATACAGATAGACCTCCATGCGTCTGTCGTGGGTATGGCAGGGCATGGTGTTCCAGACGCTTCCGGGCTCCAGCCTCGTCATGCCCATCTCCAGCTGGCAGCTCTCCACCTGGCCCGGCAGGATGTACTTGCAGATCACTCTGTGGTTCGCATCCTCCAGTGACCCCAGCTCCACCTTATTCTCGTCCTTTACGATCACAACGCCCTCCTCGGGAGTCCCCTCTGGCTTGATCAGGACGGTGGGGCAGGTTCTGTGTGCGGGCGCGGAATTCATATAAAATTTAGCCGGCTTCTCCGCATCGTCGCTGGCAAAGACGATATCCTTAGAGCCCATGCCGATGTACATAGCCTCCTTGTAACCGACCTTATACACCTTGCCGTCAACGGTGATGGTTCCCGCACCGCCGATGTTGATCACGCCCAGCTCTCTTCTCTGGCAGAAATACTCCGCCCGAAGCTCATCTCCCGCTGTCAGGGTGATGGGTGATGTGGGCACTGCCGCGCCTGTGATGATCCTGTCAATGTGGCTGTATACCAGCTTGATCTGGCCCGGCACAAAGAGATCCTGAATCAGGAATTCCTCGCGCAGGCGCTCTGTGGTATAGTGCTTTACGTCCCTTGGTGATACTGCTGTTCTAAGTTCCACTCTTACGCCTCTCTTTCCGCAGCGGCCGAAATTCCCCGGTCCTGGCAAATTCCGGCCCCGCATTTTCGGCTTTGACGGCAATCTGGCCGCCCTCTGCCATGAATAAGGTTATTTTACCATATACCGGACAACTTTTCCATAAATTTTTAGGATTTTTACACAAAAATAGTAACAGTTCAGCCATTTCCTTGCAAGTCACGCCCGGTACTGCCGATGTTCTCCCGGCAGACGCGCTTCCGCTCGGCTCCGCACGTAACGGACACTAGGCTCGACAGTACCTCGCCAAGTGCCGACGTGCTCCAACGGTCTGCCGGAAGAACATCGACATTACCAGGCTGAATACGATGGAGGGGGCTGAACTGTTGCCAAAAATACCAGGTTATTTTTTCCACCGGCCTCTCCGGCGCAGGAGCATGATCGCCGCGAACAGGACCGCGCTTCCTGCGCTCACCGCTGCCCCCGCCTTTAACCCGGGCGGCGCATAGCGCATTTCGATATGGTACGTTCCCGGCTCCAGATCAAAGGCCATGAGGCATCCTCCGAAAGTTGTCCGCGGCGCCGTCTGCCCGTTGATGCGCACATGCCAGCCGTCCTCATAGGGGACGGACAGGATCAGGCGCCCCTCCCTCTCCATGGTGATATCCCCGGAAATCCTGTCGCTCTCCCAGCTGACATTTTCCAGATGCTGCTTTGACAGAGTATCCAGCACCTGATCCAGCACTTCCTCATTCATCCGGTAAATGTCCAGCGCGATCTCTTCCGTCTCGTCCTCCTCATCACCGTTCTTTAAGGTCACTGTCTGGCCCTCCTCCAGATATCCCAGGTACAGCACCGAGCCTTTCTTCAGATCGCTGAACTCTTCCTCTCCCGCGCTGCCGCCGACACAGGCAATCTGCGCCGTCCCGGATCTGGTCAGGATCCCGTAATAGATCCCGGGCTCCGGGGCAGAGAACACAACGCGGCTGACCGGGGTATCCGTCTGCTTTTCCTCAAAAAGATCGTCCCCGGCCCCCAGCTGCCGGGCCATGCGGTTCTGGAGCTCCAGCCCCCGGTCCGTAAAACCGTCCGACAGATCGAATCCCACAGGCGCCGTATACCCGAAAGGCAGCGCCCTGTTACAGCGGTAGAGATACACCTCCCCGCTCTTTGCCGTCTGAGTATAGAGGACATTCTCATATCCGGCGCTGTCCCCGAACATATACTTTACATTCAGAAGCGCCGACGTGAACGCCGTGGCCCCGTCAAAACCGTAATACACCTTGCTGTGGCGCATGCCCAGGCGGTCATAGAGATCCATCACTCTGGAATTCATGGTGGAGGAGAACACACTGGCCGTGGGATAGCCGGTGAGCGTGCCGTCATTCTTTGTTCTGCGGGAAAATTTCTCCAGCCGGAAAAAGTCTCCCGGTTCTTTCACGCTCTCGTAAAGGGCCCGATAGTCCGCCTGCTGCCCCAGATATTCCTCCCGGTCCGTATTCCAGATGCTGGTCGCACCCGTATTCACCCCCAGCTCTGCCAGAGCGGCCGCCAGGGCGATGATCTTCAGGCGGGATCTGGCCTTTGCGTCTCTCCTCGTGCGGTACAGATAGAGCAGCGCCCCGTACCCCACCACTGCCAGCAGCGTCAGGACCTTGGCCCCATGCCGGAAATCCTCATGCTCCACGAACTTCTCACAGAACAGGATAAATCCCACCGCGATCAGGCAGCCGTACAGGATCAGCTGCGGCCGCGTCTCATCTAAATGCACCAGCACCTCAAAACACATGGTCAGGATCAGGAAAATGTACAAAAAGGACTGTCTCGCAGGCAGGGAATCCGGGAAATTCAGACCGTGCCAGACAAAGTCTAAAAGATTCGTCCCGAAGCTGAAGAGAAAGAATCCGGCCAGCGCCAGGCGGCACAGTCTCTCCCTGAGAGAGATCCTTTCGTTCAGGGCATACATGGGCACCAGCAATAGCACCGCGCTGCCGCAGAAAATGTTGGGCCAGTGATCCAGCCCCCGCTCTGTATCCACGCACAGGAAATGGCGCGCCAGGATATCCAGCACAGGGAAATAGGAATCCACCGTATCCGGGAAATCCACATCTCCAAAGTCCGTCTGCAGGATCGCTGCCGCTTCCGGGATCAGAAGCACCGCCGCCATTCCCGCCGCCAGCAGGGAAAAAAGCACAAAATTCCCGATCGTGCGCAGCTTCACGCCGTTCAGGGCAAGGAGGATCAGAAAATACAGGGCCAGAAAGATACAGATCATAATGGAGAGATAATAGTTGGTGTAGATGGACAGAGCCAGCGTCACGCAGTAGAGGCCGCACCGCCCCTCCCGTACCAGCCGCTCCAGCCCCAGTACGATCAGGGGGAGCAGGATCACGCAGTCCAGCCACATGATGTTGTAATTATAGGCCGCCAGGAAGCCGGACAGGGCATAGAACAGGGACACGAGCAGGGCCGCATAGGGAGACGTCTGAAAATGCTCCCTGAAATACACAAAGCAGGAAAGGCCGCAGAGCCCGATCTTTACCACCACAAGATAGCCGATAAATTCCGCCAGCCACGCCTCCGGCACAAGCAGGGCAAGCACATGGAACGGGCTTGCCAGATAATAGACGAACAGCGCAAGGAAATTAGACCCGATCCCCACGTGGAACGAAAAGCCTAAATTTTCTCCCCCCCGGATCTTGTGCAGCAGCTCGCTGAAAAAGGGCATGTACTGATGATACAGGTCCGCCGAGAGAAAGGTATTGCCCCCGAAAGGGTAGATCCCGTTGGCTGCGTACAGCACCAGCATAATAAGCGCCGGCAGCAAAAATGCAAGGCACGGGACAAAGCCTTTTTTCTTTTTTCCATAACTTTCCATAACGATCCCCATTCCGCCGCCTGTGCGCAGGCGGCTCCGGTCAGGCTGAAAGGTGCGCCCGATCTTGCGGGCCGCAGGACCGGCATGACCATTTTATCAGATAATATCTGTCCGGGAAAGTACCTTTTCAGATCTTTC
>CANRMK010000241.1 GCA_947631715.1 uncultured Acetatifactor sp. | reverse complement strand
TTCACCATTCTCTTTGCGTGCATGTTCACCAAAGAGGTGCTGGACATGTCCTATTTCCCTACCATTCTGCTGTTCACAACCATTTTCAGGATCGCCATGAACGTCTCCTCCACCAGGCTGATCCTGACCACGGGGACCAGCGGCAACGTAGTGAAGACCTTCGGCCAGTTCGTGGGCGGCGGTGACCTGATCGTGGGCGCTATCGTCTTTATCATCCTGATCATGATCCAGTTCCTGGTGATCAACAAAGGTTCCGAGCGTGTGGCTGAGGTAACCGCCAGATTCACCTTGGACGCTATGCCCGGTAAGCAGATGGCCATTGACGCGGACCTGAACACCGGCGCCATCGATGACAAGGAGGCAAAGCTTCGCCGGGACAAGATCCAGCAGGAATCCAGCTTCTTCGGCTCCATGGACGGTGCCGTGAAGTATGTAAAGGGAGACGCGGTGGCGGGGCTTCTGCTGACCGTGATCAACCTGGTAGGCGGCATCGCCATGGGGGTGCTCCGCATGGACATGGACGTGGGGACGGCCCTGGACAATTACGGTATCCTCACCATCGGTGACGGACTGGTGAGCCAGATCCCGTCCCTTTTGATCTCTCTCTCCACCGGTATCCTTGTGACCAAGGGAAGCAAGGAGGCGGAATTTGGTTCGGCTATCTTCAAACAGCTCTTCGGCGCTCCCAAGGTCATGTATCTGGTGGGGGCTACTTTGGCGTTTCTGGGCGTATTCACACAGCTGAATACGATCCTGTTCATCGGAATGGGGCTTTTGTTTGTGATCGGCGGCCGAATGATGGCGGGAAGCCTGGAGACGGCCAAGATCGAGTCGGAGGTGGATTCCGAGGAGGCGGCCGCGGAGGAGATCCGCCAGCCGGAGAACGTGAACAGCCTGCTGCAGGTGGATCCCATTGAGCTGGAATTCGGTTACGGGATCATTCCCCTGGCGGATGTGAATCAGGGCGGCGATCTGCTGGACCGCGTGGTCATGATCCGAAGACAGATCGCGTTGGAGCTGGGCACTGTGGTACCCATTATCCGCCTGCGGGACAACATACAGCTCAATCCCAACCAGTACATCATTAAGATCAAGGGGATCCAGGTCAGCGAGGGAGAGATCCTCTTTGACCACTATATGGCCATGAACCCCGGCTATGTGGAGGAGGAGATCACGGGTATCCCCACCTTTGAGCCCTCGTTCCATCTGCCGGCCATCTGGATCACGGAGGGCCAGAGGGAGCGGGCGGAGAGCCTGGGCTACACCGTTGTGGATCCGCCGTCCATCATTGCCACCCACCTGACGGAGGTGATCAGGCAGTATATCTCCGAACTGCTGACCAGACAGGATGTGCAGAACCTGGTGAACAATATGAAAGAGACCAACCCGTCCCTGGTGGAGGAGCTGGTGCCGAAGCTTTTAGGCCTGGGAGAGATTCAGAAAGTCCTGCAGAATCTGTTAAAGGAGGGCATCTCCATACGGGATCTTCTGACCATCATGGAGACGCTGGCGGATTATGCGCCCACGACGCGGGACACGGATATCCTTACGGAATATGTGCGGCAGAGCCTGAAGCGGGCCATCTCCACAAAGTACTTCCCCTCCCATGAGACCACCAGTGTGGTGACTCTGGATCCCAAGGTGGAACAGGAGATCATGGGCAGTGTGAAGCAGACGGAGAACGGCGCTTTCCTGAATCTGGATCCGAACCGCTCCAGAGCGATCATAGATGCGGTGGGCAAGGAGATCCAGAAGCTCGTGAACCTGGGAAAGAATCCCATCATCATTACCTCCCCCATCGTGCGTATGTATTTCAGGCGTCTGACGGAGGAGTATTACAAGGATCTGGTGGTAGTGTCCTACAATGAAGTGGAATCCAATGTTGAATTACAGTCAGTTGGGATGGTGACGGTATAATGATCATAAAGAAGTTTACAGGGAAAACAGAGGAAGAGGCGCTGGCGGCGGCAAAAAAGGAGCTGGGGAACGGCGTCGTGGTCATGAATGTGAGGACTGTGAAGAAAAAGGGGCTTGCGGGCCTCTTCGGGGCGAAGCAGACGGAAGTGACCGTGGCCCTGGAGGAGGACAGAGAGGGCCTGAACGTGGCGCGCAGGGAAGCGCCCAGGGCGGAAAGCGCCGCAAATGTCCAGAGGTCTGCCTCAGAGCGGCCCCAGGCGAACGGAAGCTTCCTGGGGGACAGCTCCCAGAATATCGAGAAGAAGCTGGACAGCCTGCAGAATCTTTTGGTGAGCCGCCTGAAGCAGGAGGAGGACGCCCGCGGGGAGCAGAGCGAAAAGCGGGACGAGGAAGAGCCTGCAGCGGCGTCGGCGGAAGCGGCAAAGGAGCCTGAGAAGCCGGAGAACACAGAGCAGGAGAAGTTCATGCGCCTTTTGTACAACACCATGCTGGAAAACGAGGTGGACGAAAAGTACGCCAACCAGATCATAAACGATCTGGACAAGGGGAGCAAAGCGGACGTCCCCATTGATTATATCCTGGCGAACATCTATCAGAAGATGATCTTAAAGTTCAACAAGGCTCCGGGGATCGCGCCTGCGGAAAAGGGCCCCAGGGTAGTCCTCTTTATGGGGCCTACCGGCGTGGGCAAGACTACCACGATCGCAAAGATCGCGGGCGGCTTTACCGTGGACGAGAAGAAAAAGGTGGCGCTCCTTACGGCGGACACTTACAGGATCGCCGCGGCGGAGCAGCTGCGCACTTACGCCAATATCCTGGAGGTGCCTTTCCGGGTGGTCTATACGCCGGAGGAGGCGGAGAGCGCCATAGCCGATTTTTCGGATTTTGATTTTATTTTTGTGGATACGGCGGGACATTCCCACCAGAACGAGGAGCAGCTGGACCAGATGAAAGCGCTGCTTGAGTCTGTGGCCAAGGCTGCGGAATACCAGACCTTTCTGGTGCTGTCCGCCGCCACAAAATACAAGGATCTGCTGAAGATCGCGGAGAGCTACCGGAAGATCGCGGATTATCAGCTGATCTTTACTAAGCTGGACGAGACCGATGCCCTGGGGAATCTGCTGAATGTGAAGCTGTATACGGACACATCCATCGCCTTTGTCACCTACGGGCAGAATGTGCCGGACGATATAGAGCCCTTCAACCCGCAGAAGACGGTCAAGCAGCTATTGAGCACAAAACACTGAGGAGGGGACGGATATGGATCAGGCGGAACAATTGCGAATCCTCAAAGCCGGCCAGCAGTCCAGGCCGCTGGCCAGAGTCATAACCGTTACCAGCGGCAAGGGCGGTGTGGGGAAATCGAATACCTCCATCAATCTGGCGATACAATTCCGCAAAATGGACAAGAGAGTGATCATACTGGACGCCGACTTCGGGCTGGCCAACATTGAGATCATGTTCGGCGCTGTGCCGAAGCACAATCTCTGCGATCTGATCTACCAGGGCAAGAGCATCCAGGATATCATTACCTGGGGACCTATGGAGGTGGGATTTATCTCAGGGGGCAGCGGCATCGCGGGAATGTCCAACTTAAGCCGCGACTACCTGAATTACATCATTCAGAACCTGGTGCAGCTGGACACCATTGCGGACATTATCATTGTGGACACAGGGGCGGGCATCTCCGATGCGGTGCTGGAGTTCCTGGTGGCCAGCGGCGAGATCCTGCTGGTGACCACGCCGGAGCCTACCTCCATCACGGATTCCTATTCCCTGTTAAAGGCGCTGTACCGGCATCCCAGGTTTGACGAGGAAGCCACCAAGGTCAAGATGATCGCCAACAGAGTGGCGAAAGAATCCGAGGGCGAGATCCTGTACAACAAGCTGAACGCTGTGGTGGAACGGTACTTAAAGATCCCCATGCTCTATCTGGGAAGCGTCCCGGAGGACGCGCAGCTCTCCCGGGCGGTGATGCAGCAGGTGCCTGTCTCGCTGTCCAACCCCTCCGCAAAGTCCACGGCGGCCTATG
>CANRMK010000240.1 GCA_947631715.1 uncultured Acetatifactor sp. | reverse complement strand
ATTTTTCTGATCCGGAAGATTCTCCTCCAGATCGTCCCTGTACTGGCCCTCCAGCTTCATGCAGACCCGCTGTCCTGTTCCGCTTTCCGGCTCCAGAAGAAGATATCTTTCGTAACATGCGTTATCATCACCCAGTACCACACTGTATCCCTGAATGCGGTCCGGTCCCGCCGTTTCGACCCGCACCATCAGGCAGTTGTCCAACCGGCATCCGGCCAGTCTCTTCGGAACCCTTTTCCAGTCCGGAGGCTGTACCGTATTCCGGGAGGTGATATAGCCGGGCCGGATCCTGCTGTCCAGCCCCTCCGTATTCAGCTGCACAGGGTAAAAAGGGTCTTCTCTGCGGAAAGCCGGATACATGCTGTACAGCAGTTCCCTCTCTTCCTCCAGCCGTCTCTGCTTTTCCCATGTCTCATCGCTTCCGCGGCTGAGAGATTCATAGTGCAGTCCTCTGCAGTGGTTCAACACTACATTCTGATATCCTGCCTCCCGCAGCCGGAAGCCCAGAGCCACATCATTGTAAGCCACCCTCAACCGTGTGTCAAAGCCTCCCGCTTCCCAGAATTTTTGTTTTTCCACCATAAGGCAGGCCCCTGTCACGGCAAGACAGTTATGGTCATACCGGTTTCTGCCAAAATAATAGCTCTTGTTGTCTTCAAAATACTGCAGCTTATGCACCGGCCCCACCGGCAGACTGGTAATCCCGTCATGCTGAATCGCAAGGTCGTCCGGGTAGCACAGCTTCATCCCCACCGCACCCACATAAGGCAGTACGGCTTTGGCGCACATTTTATCCAGACCGCCGTCCGGGCAGAGCTCCACGTCATCGTTCAGAAAAAGCAAAAGTTCCCCCTGAGCGCGTCCGGCCCCAAGATTGCACATAGCGGAAAAGTTAAATTCCATCGGCTGATAGAGATATCCCTTTCCGCCCATTCGCTTCTCCACGGCTTCCCTGTTCATCGGACTGCTGCCGTTATCCACCACAAGGATCTCCATAGCCCGGCCTTTGGCTGCCTTTTTCAGAGAGGCAAGGCATTTCTCCAGCACCTCAGGATTGTCCTTAGAGGGAATGATCACCGACAGGAGCTTCTCCCTGGCGTCCCCAAGCGCTTTCATCCTGCCCACCAGTTCTTCTCCCGCAGATGCGGTCAAATATTCCTCCCAGACGCTCTCTTCCCTTACGTGAAACAGGATCTCGGGAAGTCTTTGAACGCAGACGCAGTTCTTTTCAAAGCCTCCCACCTTTTCCAGAATCCCATCCATTTCCCGCCGGATCTGCGCCGGTTCCCGGAACAGGATCCTGTCCTGTCCAGGCGCTGTGTGAAAATACCCTGCAGCTGCGGACTTTCTGACCGCCGCCACGCTGCCCGGATAATAACAGTCCAGATACAGGTCCGGAGACCAGCAGGGCCTGTACCAGGGATTTCTGCGGAGCCCGTCAGGGCCCACTGCGTCCTCATCCCCATACAGGATATCACACTCCGGGTGCAGCCTGAAATAATGCTCTATCTTTTGAACCGCTTCCTCCGCCAGCTCTCCGCGCTCCTGGAGGATCAGGACAAACGGACTTTCCGCAGCGGCATCGGCCTGCGCATTTCCCGATTCCCGCTCTCCGTTCTCCCGCTGCCGGATCCAGGAATCATAGTCTGTCCTCTGTTCCTTAAGCTTCTTTTCATATTCTCTGTCAAACCGCTCCGCCAGCAGGTCTTTCACCACACTCTTGATACGCAACTCTCTCTCCTTGCACGCATTGCGGAATGCTCCGCTCTTTACCGAAATCTTCCCAGGCCGTTCTTTACGGATCCCGCCAGAACCAATGCGGTTTCCTGAGGCAGCTCCACTATCTCGATTCTGGCAGTCAGCAGGTTTTCACCCCGGGGATTGCAGGCGGACAGATCAATCCTGATATTGGGATCCGGGGCAGGAAACAGATAACTTGCGCCGTTCTGCCTTTTGTCTCCTCCCAGCTTCTTCCCGTTGACCGTCACAACACCTTTCTTTTCAAGCGGCACAGCTGCCCCGTTAAAGGTCAGCTCCAGCACCCTGCAGACACAGGGGCCCATGCCCGGATCGATGCGCACGGCCCGCACATTCCCGCTAAGCGGGACCGAAAATTCCGCTTCCGTGCCGCTGTTCCATACGTCCTGCAGGAATTGGGATTCCTCTTCCCGAAAGCCGCTTCCGGTATCCTGATAGATCTGGATGCGCATTGTGCTTTCCGCCTCCTGAAACCTGCTGAGGCACTTCTGGGGATAAAGCACTTCTCCGCCAAAAAGCTCCCGCAGCTGCGCCATTGCCAGCTCTTTTCCTGTCACAAACTGCTGAAACTGCGCCTCTTTCCGCCTGTAATCCTCTGCCTCCCGCGGGCTCACACTCAGTTTTTCCAGAATTCTGTCAAGTTCCAGCCTGTCCCTTTTGCTATCCTCCAAAAGATAACAGTATACTGCGCGAAAAGCCAGTTCTTTCACGGGAATCTGCTTTCCGAAAGTCCACTCGTAATCGATCAGCGTCCAGGCATCTCCGTCCACCAGGATGTTGGAAAACACCAGGTCGAAATCCGCTGCTTCCGCTTCCCCGCCATATCCCACGCGTTCTACATATTCGTCGAAGAGCCTCTGATACCCCTCTGTGTCCTGTCTGTCCAGACACCGGTCCATCAGCTCCGACAAGGGCCGTCCCTTCTCAAAAGGGAAAAGGGCGCATACACTATCCGGGCCCTCCTCCAGCTCACAGGGATTGATCCTGATGTTTCCCCCCTCATACCGCCTGGTCAGCTGCTCACAGGCCGTTTTCATTCCCCTCACATGCTCCTCCGCTTCGGGACAGAGCGGATATTTGCGCACGCAGGGATCGTTCTGCCCGATTCCCGAAATCACAGTCTTGATCCTGTATTCCGGCGCTCTGTCATTGGAGTATTTCACGAAATCCAGCGAAAAGTCCTCCCCCAGGACCGCAACATAGGAATTTGCGAACACAGAAAACAGCCCCTCCCTGACAATACCGTCAAAAGCGCGTTTCTCATCAAACAAAAGCATCCTGTCACTGTCAAAATTACGTATGTTATTTGACAGTTCCCCCTTGCCGGGCAGATACCTGTCAGAATACAGCGCAGTCATGAACTTATAATCCGGATAGGGGTAATAAAAGCTGTAGTCCTCCATGCCGCACTTTCGAAAGATTTCCTCCAGCCCTTTGCGGGAAAATGTCCTGACCACACCGCCGTCCGGATAGTCTTCAATGCCTCCGAAATAACGGCCCAGATGGTCTTCCCTGCAGCCTGCAAAATACTTCAGCCCGTATTTGTTCTCAATGGCGATCACGATCCTGCCGCCCGGCGCCAGATGTTCTTTCAGAAGTCCCAGAAAAGTTTCATAAGGCCTGTCTCCTCCAATATAGCCCTGGCCGTACTCAAAAGCCCCAATCAGACAGATATAATCGAAATCCCCGGGAAGATCCGGTTCAATATCTCTGAAATTTCCTACATGGATAGTCACATTGCCGCACTCACTGTGCCTGTATGCATTGATCAGGCTTCTCTTCCTGGACAGGTCCACGCAGGTGACGCTGCCAGCCTTTCGCGCCAGCGCTCCGGTAATGGCGCCGCAGCCGCTCCCCACCTCCAGCACTTTGTCCGTGCGTTTCATAGGGATCCATTCTACAATGTTCTCCCGAAGCGCGGACAGATGATAGAGAACAGGCCAGCTTTTCCGCTCTGCGATGACGCCGGCATATTCTACGGAAGACATGGACTTCACGATCTCAAGAAGCTCATCCTCCACCCTGCCGTCACAGTAAAGGTCCTCTCCGGGATATTTGCTGTAGTCCAGCCTGATCTTTCCGATTTCTTCCGCCATAAGTCCTCCGCCCTTTCTTTTCTCCGGCGTGCCGCCCGCCTCAGGTCTCATTTTCACCGTGTCTGACATCCGACACTGTGACCCGCGAATCCATATCATAAAACCCCACTG
>CANRMK010000239.1 GCA_947631715.1 uncultured Acetatifactor sp. | reverse complement strand
CCTGTCCGATCATCAGTTACCGTATACCGCCATTTTATCATCTTTTATCTCAAGTCTCAAGCGGAAAGTGAGGATATCACAATAAACTGCATTTTCTTGCTTTTTTTCGCTAATCTTACTATAATGTGAGTACATTCAACTGCTATTGATGGACTGCAATCAGAAAAAACTGTTTCGGGAGGAATCTATGAAGACAGAACGCAGTACCTTTTTTCATACTTTTTTTCACACAAGACATTTCCTTTTCCCTGCTCTACAACTCGTGATCCTATGTACTGCCTTTATGCTGTGGTTCATGAACCGCGGAACCCCTTTTCAGAAAACATTTGCTCCGCAGGAACTGACCGCTGATCCCGGCATCGTCACCGCCGAGGGCATTGCCACGGACAGTTCCCTGAGCGCCGGGGGATCCATTCTGCAGACTCCCCCTATCTCCCTCGGCCGGGGGATCTATGAGATACACGTCAACTATAACGTAAGCGCAGAGGGAAGCAGCATTACCGCCAATACTTCCCAGCTCAGTCCGTTAGATTTTCACGCTCCAAGCGTTACGCTCCTGCCAGAGCGCCATACTGCCGTCATGACGGCAGAGCTGCGCCGATCCGTATCGGATTTTACTATGGAGACTGTGTTTTCCGGAAACGGCGCCATCTCCATCTATGAGGTTGGGATTTTTGAAACCAGCCATCTCTACAAGAAAAATCTGTTCTATGCCTTTCTTTTATGCCTGCTCGTCAATCTGGTCTGGCTTTTCCTTCAATCGGACACTGCAGCACGCAAAACGATCCTGGCCCTGTCAGGTATTTTTCTGGCTGTGTGCTATCCTCTGTACACCGATTATCTGATTGCCGGCCACGATCTCCCGTTTCATCTGCTGCGGATAGAGGGTATCGCGGAGGCTCTCAAAAACGGGAACCCGCTCCCCGTAAAGATCCATCCATTCTGGGCCAAAGATTACGGATATGCAGTGGGCACTCTTTACGGGGACGCTCTATTGTACTTTCCGGCCATACTCCGCGTCCTCGGCTTTTCCGTCCAGACCGCATACAAGTACTTTGCGGCGGCTGTCAATCTGGGTACAGTCCTGATATCCTATTTTTCTTTTAAGACCATGTTTCAGAGCAGAAAGACCGGCCTGCTTGGGTGCCTCATTTACTCTTTCTCCCTGTATCGGCTGGTAGATACCTATACCCGCGCTTCCGTGGGCGAATACTGCGCCATGATGTTCCTCCCTCTGGTGCTATGTGGATTTTTTCTGGCCTTTTCAGCAGAAAAAAGCATGCGCTCCATAAAGCCTGTCCTGCTGACAGCCCTGGGCCTCACCGGTCTGATACAGACTCATGTGCTCAGCTGCGGAATGGCGGCCATTATCATCATACCCGTCTGCATCGTTCTGATCCGCCGGGTGATACGGCCTTATACTTTCCGTGCGCTTGCAGGCGCGCTTCTTTTGACCATTTTACTGAATATGGGATTTCTTGTGCCGTTTCTCGACTACTATGGCAGCGATCTCAATATCTTTTCCGGCCAATGGCAGGGAAGCCACGGGTCTCTGCAGGCAAACGGCCTCTTTCCTGTACAATTGTTTTCCCTGTTCCAAAACAGCAACGGAGGCGCCGAAAGCACTGCTGCGGGCATTATGGGGGAAATGACGCCAGGCATGGGCATATTGTTCTTATGCGGAATCCTGCTGTTCTGTTATCTGCTGCTGTTCCATCTGCAGGATCTCAAAAAACTGCAGAACTTTTATCCTGCACTGCTCTGCCTTGTAATAGGCTGCCTGCTTCTGTACATGAGTACTTATCTTTTCCCCTGGGACCGCATTGCCTCCCTTGGCGGCACAGCCGGAAAGCTGCTCGATAATCTGCAGTTTCCCTGGCGCTTCCTTGCTTTTGCCACAGTACTGCTGACCTTTTCCACATGCTTTGCCGTAAGGGCGGCGGAGCAGATCGGCGGCATTCAGACCGCACGTTCCGCTGCTTTGGGCATGCTGCTTCTGCTCGCCATCAATTGTGGCTGGTACTTTTACGATTTCTGTTTCAATAGTGAGCCCTACAGAGTATATGCCTCCACTGAGCTGAACACCATGCTCATGTACTCTTATGATTATCTTCCTATCGCCGTAAACCCTGAACTGATCCAGGAAAATGACATTATCCCAGCAGGCATAGATCTGCTGGAGGCCTATCAGAAGCACGGCACGGAAATCACATGCCACGCCGCCACAGATCAGCCCGGCAGCATTGATTTCCCGTTGATCTATTACAGATATTATGCCTGCACAAATCTGGACACCGGTGAAAAAATGCCTGTTTCCGCAGGATATAACGGTATGCTTCACGTTGACTTTCCCGCCGGTTTTAACGGCAATATCAGGATTGCCTTTGAAGAGCCCTGGTTCTGGAGAGCATCGGAGCTTATCTCAATCCTGACGCTGCCCGCATGGTTCTGTATTACTTTGGCCTGCAAATATGTCCGGCGGCAATCTTAAAAACGTTCTGCTTGGGTACGGACTGCATAATTTTGTACATTTTGTATATTTTATTCGGTTTCTTTTTCCCTTTTTTGTAATATTTACCGATTATTTACATGTTGTTCATATTTTATTCATATTTTATTGCTACAATAATTTTACAGTAAAGATAATTCCTCCTTTAAAAACACTAGATAAATTTTTTCATAATAGCCCGGATGCCGAAAGGTGTCCGGGCACTCCTCATTTTAAGGCGCTTTATTCTTACTGCAGTATCTCAAGCCGCACAAAAACGCTCTCCCGTTTCAGGGAGAGCGTTCGTTTTACGCTTCTTCGGCCTCTTCCCGATTCTGGCCGATATTCAGGATTTCATTATTGAGCTGCAGCATTCTTTCATCCAGGTCCGAAACCATCTTGGCACATTCCACCAGCTGATCCTTGATGTGCTCAGGTGCGTCCCCCTCGAACTTATAGTGGATCTTGTGCTCCAGGCTGGCCCAAAAATCCATAGCGACCGTGCGGATCTGAATCTCCACCTTGGTGTCCACAGTCCGATCGGACAAATATACCGGGACCGTGACGATCATATGGTAGCTGCGGTAGCCGCTTGCTTTCGGAAAGGTGATATAATCTTTCACGGAAAGCACGTGGATATCCCGCTGTTCATGAAGCATATCTACGATCCTGTAGATGTCCGATGTAAAGGAACATATGATCCGGATACCGGCGATATCATTTATGTACTTTATCATGTTATCAATGGTAGATTCATAGCCATGACGCTTCAGCTTCTTTACGATGCTTTCCGGCGTTTTGATCCGCGCCTTGATATGTTCGATCGGATTATACTGATGCACGTGCTGAAATTCATCATTCAGTATTTCCATCTTTGTCTCAAGCTGTCTCAGCGCTGCATTGTAGATCAATGTGACTTCCCGCCAGCTGTCAATCCCGTCTCCGTTGATCGCTTTCAGTTCCATATTGACTCCTTTATGTCCGCTTTTACATAACGATCCCATTTCCGCCAGATATGCATACCGCTCAGGCCCTATTCCACGCCTCAGATATGTCCATATATGCTCCGCATTTACGGTTAGGCGGCTATTCGGCCGCCTCCTGCCTTGAATAATTTCATTATACCACAGGCTCTCGCCAAAATGTATATTTTTCACAAAAAATTAATCCTTTTATAAGAAAAATTGTTAATTATTGCAGTCAAAAGCCATACTTTTTATCTATATGCAAAAGCAGGTTCTTTTAGAACTGTTTCAGCATCCTGCAGAAAACCTCTTGCACTCCCGGCCAAAATCCGGTAACATATTCTGGAAAACGGCTGCAATACATCGGAGGGCTTAAAACATGTTTCGACTGTGGGCTAAAATATTTAGAGAAAATCGCATGCTGAACAACCTGACCCTCGATGATGACAGTCAGGATACCCGTACCCATAAGGTCTTCCGCGCTCTGGAAAACGCCTGCTATCAATTTGACCTGGAAAAGCC
>CANRMK010000238.1 GCA_947631715.1 uncultured Acetatifactor sp. | reverse complement strand
GTCAGGATCCTGGCGATCAGCGATCCCTCGTCCACCACGGGGTATTCCCGGATGGTAAAGAGCCAGCCGTCCGCAGGCGCTGTCATGCTGTCCAGGATCTGCCCCGTATAAGGATTGAAGATCACACCGACCTCCTCCCCCTTTTTCAGATGCTCCCCGTGATTTTTCTTTTTCAGGAAAATACCGGACACAGGGGCGTTCAGATAGGCCACCTCTTCGGGATCGGAAGACACTGTCGGCGTCCTGACGGAAATTCCCTCTTCTTTCCAGATCTTCAGCTTCTCCATCAGATGAAATATCCCCCGGGTCAGCTGGTCCCCATAGGCGGGAGTGAGCCGCATTCCCACCCCCATCTCCACCACCAGGGTAGGCACATTCCGGCTGTTCATGCTGTGGGCCAGAGTGGACTCCAGCACGGTGTTGGCCCCGTGCACCCACACAAAATCCACATTGGCCTCCATGGCCAGAGGCATCAGCCTGTCCCTATGCAGTTCATTGATCCGTATCTGAGGCACCTCCGTCAGATAGATATTGCTGGCATGAATGTCCAGGCACAGGTCCGACCCGATCAGGTCCTCCACGATCCTGGCCGCCAGGTATTCCGTGAGCGACCCGTCCAGAGCTCCCGGAAAGGTCCGGTTCATGTCCAGGTCAAACCCCGGGATCCCACGGGTCACGGAATCGATCCCCAGCGGATTCATGGCCGGGTAGAGATCCACTGTCCCCAGAAGTCTGTCCGGATTCTCGCTGATTTTCTTTGCCACCTGAAAACACACCAGCTGCCCCTCCAGTTCATCTCCGTGGATCCCTGTGACAATGCTGATGCGCTTTCCGTTTCCTCCGCCCGGGGGACAAAATCGGTTCTTTTTTATCTCAAGCGCCTCGTCCACAGGAAGAGGCACGCTGGCCACTGTCATCATCATATGCTCTCTTCTTCCTTTCCCTCTTTCCTAGGTTTCTTAGGTTTCTGCGCCTCCGGCGCATCCATCGCTCGCGCTTACCCGCACAGCGATGCTCTGCGTTTGGGAGGCGGAGCCCGTAAAGACCCCCTGGTTGATCAGGCAGTCGCTGTAATCCCGGCCATGGGAGATCTTGATGTGATCCTCGTCCACCCTTAAGTCATTGGTAGGATCCAGCCCGTACCATCTGCCCTGATGGAGCGCCTCCACCCAGGCGTGGCTTGCGCCCTCACCGATCAGCATCCCCACCACATACCGGCAGGGAATTCCTGCCAGCCTGCACAGGGACAGCAGAATATGGGAATAGTCCTGACAGACCCCGCTTCCCTGCTCCAAAGCCTCCTCCGCGGTGGTAGAAATACAGGTGCTGCCGGACTGATAGGCAAACCTCTCCCGCAGCCCCTTCATAAAGCGCAGGCTCACTGTCAGAGCATCGCCGTCTCCCCTTCCGCCCATTTCCTCAAAAAGCCGTCTGAGGGCGGGGCCCGGTCTGGTGTAGGAGGTCTGCGCCAGATACATGCCCTGGCGGTAAAGCTCCTCCGCCCGGGTGCTGTCGGCCAGTCCCGTGCGCACCTCTCCCTCCACCGTCACCTGGAAGAGATCGTGTTCCCCGTCCGTCCGGCCGAAAATATAGGCATTTCCGAAAGAGTCCCTGTTCTCACTGAGGAACTCTTTCGGCAGGATCCGGACGTCCTGTCTCAGGATCTGCTGGCGCTCGTCCGGCCGGACCATACATTTCACTGTAAAGCTGTGCCTGGTCACCGGAGCGGAGAACCGGATCTTCAAGTCATAATAAAATCTAAGCGTTTTCAAGGTATCCCCCCGATCTTGGACAGCCAGGACCTCTGTGTGAGACACAGCGCCCTCTGAAAGGCGCTTCTCACTCCAGGAGCCGCTCAATTTCCCATACAATAGATACGTGGTCAGGCTGCGGCTGCTCCGCCAGCTCATTCAGGCGCTTCAGCGCCTCTTCGCTGTAGCGCAGTCCCGTGCGGCCGATCCTGCCGGTGAGCCGGTGCACCTCCCGGCGCATGGATACCCTGTCCATGCGCAGGCGGCCGTACAGGTCGATGCGCTCCACCCGCTTTCCGATCTTGATGATATTCCGGGTAGCCTCATCCTCGATCATATCGTCCACGATTCCCCAGAACGCCAGGATATCGTCTAACACCGCCTGAAACTCGATCATGGGAGCGCGGCTGGCCGCCGCTTTGTTCAGTTCGTACACTGCCATCTGGATATAGGACAGAGTATCGCTTCCGATCTCCTCCCGCAGCTCTATGGCATTATCATACGCCCTAGTCAAATTGCTGTAAATAGAATTCGGATCCTCCGGGCCAAAGGGATATTTTTTCCGGAAGTCCTCCGCGGAGCTATAGACATTCGGAATATCCAGGGAACGGCAGAATTCATCGTACCCTCCCGTCCCCTCCTCGATCATACTGTCGAACTTCTCCCCGTACAACTTCAGAGTGGTGTACACTCTCTCGGAATACCGGCCGAGCCAGTAAAGTCTATCCATATTTTCTACTGATTTAACACCCATGTATCCTTAAAGCCTCCTCCCTGTGATGAATTTACGATAAAAGAATCCGGATTTCTGGAGAACCGGGTCAGCCCGCTCTTCCAGACCACCGGCTCCTCCCCGGAGAGCACGAAGGCGCGCAGATCCGCTTTCCGGTCCACCTTTTCCCCGTTCTCCTGAATGGGCAGGTCGCAGAAATCAATGACCTCCTGGGCGATGAACCGCCTGGGCTCGCTCTTTAAGAGCCTGATAAAGTCGTCCTTCTGGCCTGCGGTCATGCTGCTTCCGAAGACCACTCCGTATCCTCCGGCCTCCGCCACATCTTTCAGCACAAGACTGTCAAAATGTTCCAGCACATACTTCATATCCGCTTCATAATAGGGCAGATAGGTAGGCGCATTGTGCAGGATCGGCTCCTGCTCCAGATAGTATTCGATCATCTTCGGCACAAAGTAATAGATGCCCTTGTCATCCGCCACTCCGTTGCCCGGAGCATTCACCAGCGCCACATTCCCCTTTCTGTACACGTCAAAGATATGAGGCACCCCGATCAGGGACTGTGGGTCGAAATTCATGGGATCCAGGAAATCGTCGGAGATCCGGCGGTACACCGCTCCCACCTGCTCCTTTTTACCGCTGTAATCTTTAAAGTAGAGCCTGTCATTTTCCACCTCCAGGTCGCTGCCGGTCACCAGCGGCACACGCATTTTCTCCGCCAGATAAGAGTGCTCAAAGTACGCCGCATTGTACCGCCCCGGGGTGTACACCACCGTAAGGCCGCCTGTGTTCACATGCTCCAGAGTCCTCTTCAAAAGCAGCGCATAATCCCGGTTATCCGCAACAGACACCGCCTGAAAGGTCCTGGGGCTGCTCCTGCGGCACAGCTCTCTGGCGATCATGGGATAGGAGGCCCCGGAGGGCACCCGCAGGTTATCCTCCAGGACGTACCACTCGTTATCCTTTCCCTGCACCAGGTCGATCCCGGAGATATGAGAATAGACCGCCCCGGGGGGCACAATGCCCTCGCACTGGGCCAGGTAACCGCTGGAGGCGTAAATGAATTCTTCCGGAATCACCTTATCCCTGAGAATGTGTTTTTTATTGTAGATATCCCACAAGAACAGGTTCAGGGCCTCGACCCGCTGCTTCAGTCCCTGCTCCAGATAAGCGAACTCCTGAGCGGAGAGAATCCTGGGAATGGCGTCAAAGGGAAACAGCTGCTCATGAAAAGTGTTATTTTTATAGATGCCGAATTTCACGCCATACCTGGCCAGCAGCGAATTTACCACGTCCGCCCTGTCAAAGAGATCCATACTGTCTTTTAAGTCCATATGCCTCACCCTTTCTGTCAGCATTTTCCGCCCCGCAGCCGCAGCCAGGCCTTTCCGCCGAACATGTGCGGCTGTCCGAAGAGCGCCCGATCCATCAAAAAAAGACGCCCTGCCTCAGCAGAACGTCTTCGTTTCAACTTTTTAAATTCTAACTTCTTTTCCGTATTCTGTCAATACCCAAAAACAGCGTCCTGGAATTTTTAAAAA
>CANRMK010000237.1 GCA_947631715.1 uncultured Acetatifactor sp. | reverse complement strand
GGTATGCGTGCTGAAGCACGCTAGGGGCAGAAAGATGAAGATAGGCAGCAGGGACTTTTTGACATCCGGGCATACTTATGTGATGGGGATCCTGAACGTGACGCCGGATTCTTTTTCCGACGGCGGGAACTGGGCCGATACGGACAGGGCCCTGCGCCATGCGGAGGAAATGATCGGCGAGGGAGCCGATGTGCTCGACATTGGCGGCGAATCTACGCGTCCGGGCTATACCGAGGTCCCGGAGGAGGAGGAGATACGCCGGGTCGTGCCGGTCATTGAGGCGGTCAGAAAGCATTTTGACGTGCCGGTATCTCTGGATACCTGCAAGGCGGCGGTAGCCGAAGCCGGCATTGCCGCAGGCGCACAAATGATCAATGATATATGGGGACTGAAATATGACGGCGGCAGGATGGCGGAAGTGATCGGAAACAGCGGCCTGCCCTGCTGCCTGATGCACAACAGGAGACAGGCGGAATATTCTGATTTTATGGGAGAGCTTCTGGAGGATCTCTCGGAGACGCTGAGGATCGCGGAAGCCGCGGGCATCGTGCGGGAAAAGATCATTCTGGATCCGGGCGTGGGCTTTGCAAAGGACCGTGTGCAGAACCTGAGAGTCATCGCACGGCTGGAGGAGCTGAACGGGCTGGGCTGTCCGCTCCTGATAGGCTGCAGCCGGAAATCCGTGGTGGGGAACACGCTGGATCTGCCCGTGGACCAGAGGCTGGAGGGGACTCTTGCGACTACTGTTCTGGCGGTGGAAAGGGGCTGCATGTTCGTGAGGGTCCACGATGTAAAGGAAAATGTTCGCGCTGTCAGAATGACGGAAGCCGTTTTAAGGGAGGGTATCGATCATGCGCAATGAATTGAGAGCGGATGAAATACGCATTGATATGCTGGAGGTGTTCGCGCACCATGGCGTACTGGAGGAGGAGCGGCAGAAAGGCCAGGTCTTCTACGTAAATGCAGTATTGTACACGGATATCCATACGGCAGGTCGGGAGGATAATCTGTTCTATTCCGTGGATTACAGTGAAGTGTGTCAGTTCATCACGGAATGGATGCAGAAAAATACATTTCAGCTGTTAGAGACTGTGGCGGAGAAGCTTTCAAAGGCTGTCCTGATAAAATATGACAAAATCGTTGCGCTTGACCTGGAGATCAGGAAACCCCAGGCGCCTATCCCGCTGCCCTTTGGCTGTGTCTCCATAAAGGTGCACAGAAGCTGGCATACGGCTTATCTCTCCGTGGGCTCCAACATGGGAGAGCGGGTGGATTACATCAGCGGAGCAATCAGGGCCCTGACAGCCCATCCTCTTATCAAGGTAAAGAAAGTGTCGGATCTGATCCCGTCCAGGCCTTACGGAGTAAAGGATCAGGACGATTTCCTGAACGGCGCCCTTGAGATCGACACCCTGCTGGAGCCGGAAGAGCTTCTGGAGGCGCTGCATGATATGGAAGACGCAGCGGGAAGAGTGCGTCTGCGCCATTGGGGCCCCAGGACACTGGATCTTGACATTCTCTTTTATGATAAGCTGATCTATGAGACGGACAATATCACGATTCCGCATCCGGATCTGCACCATCGGGATTTTGTGCTGGAGCCTCTGAGCACTCTGGCGCCCAACTACCGCCACCCCATTCTGGGAAGGACGGTGATTCAGCTCCTGCATGACTTGAGCGAGGAAGAGAGGACTGTGATCAAGTGATCACTGAAAGGATTGCCTTTGCAGATATCTGCATGCCCCGGAGGCGCACAGGCCGGTAAAGAGCCCGGCGATCATGCCTGCCGGCAGGAGCAGCGGCAGATAGGAAAATACGCCGGACGTGGCAGTGATGAGAAAGGCGGCCAGTATCTGTCCGGCATTATGGAACATGCCGCCTACTGCCCCGGTGAGGGGCAGCAGTTTTTTTGAGAGAATGCGGTTCGTGACAGCCATTGCCAGCAGACTGAGACAACCGCCGCACAGGCTGTAGAACAGGCTTACCGGCTGGCCGAACAAAAGGGCGGACAAAAGGATCCGCGCCGCCAGCACCATGGCCGCTTCCCTTGGGGCATGCCGCCGGAGGAGGATCAGCGTGACTGTATTTGCAAGCCCCAGCCTGAATCCGGGAATGGGGGCCAGCGGAGGGAGAGCGCTCTCGGCGGCATAGATTGCCAGAGAGAGCGTTGTATAGAGGCCCAGTACAGTCAGCTTTTTGGTCTGCAGATTTTTCATATGGTTCTCCATTCCTATACCCCTTGCGTGCTTCAGCACGCATACCGATCAAAATTTGAAAGTTTACTTTCAAACTTATACCCCTAGCGTGCTTCAGCACGCATACCAATCAAAATTTGAAAGTTTACTTTCAAACTTATACCCCTAGCGTGCTTCAGCACGCATGCTAATCAATAGTTTGAAAGTTTACTTTCAAACTTATGCCCCTAGCGTGCTTCAGCACGCATACCGATCAAAATATGAAAGTTTGCTTTCGAACTTATACCCCCAGCGTGCTTCAGCACGCATATCGACCGGAATAGGTTCCGCTGGGGCGCAGAACGCTGCCACGGGCCGTTCCCCTTAGAGGCTGGTGTCAGTAGGTGACTGCATCAGGAACCTTGTCCGGGAAAAGCTTCTCCGGGCGCAGCCGGATCACAACGCGGTTGGGCAGGCATGTGATGGGAATCCCAGGGGAATGTATAAAGCCCTGGGCCACGCAGAGCCCGTCCGGACAGTCGGCCCGGATCATGCCGATGCTGCCGGGGCGCACCTCGATGCGGTTAAGGCTGCCGTTTTTCCCCGTGATGTCAAAGGTATATGGTTCCGTGACCCGGCTCAGGGAAACGGAACGGACCAGGCTGCCGTCCTGATAGACTTCAGCCACACAGTTTCCGGCATATTTCCGGCTTCCGTACAGATACAGGAAACAGACGGCGGCCGTGAAGAGCAGAAAGGCGGTGACGGCCAGGGGGCCTATGGATTTCTTGATTTTGCCAGTGTTCAAGGGAAATTCCTTTCCGGGGCCGGGAACTACTGCAGCCCGCCTATACAGTATAACAAAAAGGAAAGAGCAAATGAAGCGTTTTTTTTCGGGAAAACGGACATATTCCGGCATTTTTGCCGTCTGCGCGCTGGCGGTGTCTTTTTTGCTGGATGGCTGTGGACAGAATGGGGCGGCGGTGCATCAGAGCGTGGATACGGCTATGGGCACTGTGGTGCAGCAGAGTATCTATGGCGCCCATGGGGAAGAAGATGCCGGGGAGATCCTCTCCCTGATCCGGGAGCTGGAGGAGGGGACGCTGTCCTGGAGGCTGGAATCCTCTGAAATATGGCGCATCGATCAGTCGGCGGGAGACCCGGCAGGGGTGCGGCTAAGCGGCGGGACAGCAAGCCTGCTGAGACGCTGCCTGGAAATGACGGAGGCCTCCGGCGGAGCTTTCGACGTGACCCTGGGGGCGGCAGCCAGGTTGTGGGATATCGACGCGTGGGCGTCAGGCAGCCGGTCCGGACAGTTCCGGCCGCCAGACAGGGAAGAGCTGAAAGAGGCTTTGTCCCACTGCGGCCCGGACAAGGTGCGGCTTGAGGAGACACAGGCTTCGGAAGACAGGGCGGAGGGCGCGCAGCTGTATCTGGCAGAAGGGACCGCGCTGGATCTGGGCGCCGTCGGCAAGGGAATCGCACTGGACCGGATCCGCGATTATCTGGAAACGAAAGGCGGTGTGGACGGCGCTGTGATCTCCCTGGGGGGCAGCGTGCTGACTTACGGCGCAAAGCCGGACGGCACTGCCTGGAAGGTGGGAATTGCGGATCCTGCCGACCCATCGAGGACACTGGGAATGATAACGCTTGAGGGGGACTGGTGCATTTCCACCTCGGGGGATTACGAGAGGTATGTGGAGGCGGACGGCGTCAGGTATCACCACATCCTGGACCCCTCTACCGGATATCCGGCGGACAGCGGACTGAGCGCCGTGACGGTGCTCACAGGGGACGGCTTTCTGAGCGACGCCCTCTCCACCGCCTGCTTTGTTCTGGGAAAGGAGCAGGGCGCAGAGCTGGCGTCCAGGTACGGGGCGGAGGCGCT
>CANRMK010000236.1 GCA_947631715.1 uncultured Acetatifactor sp. | reverse complement strand
GCAGAATAATGCTTGCAAAACACTGGGTTTTTGATATAATGATTTTACAGTGCTGTATTTTGTACTTGCGGCGCAGATACACGAAAAAGCGGGAAGAAAAAATGAGACTGGTCTATTGCGGAAAAGCGACTGTCGATGAACAGCTGCGGATGAGAAAAGCGGACGAGACATTTATAAAATTCAACCGGCAGAACGCTGTGGGATCCATCCAGAAATTTATTTACGAGGGAGACTATGAGATTCTGCGCTCCATGGTCAGGGGGATCGTGGAGGGCAAGGGAAAGAGGAGCATGTGCCTGGTGCGCATGCAGGCGGACTCGGGCGCAAAGCCCTACCTGGCGGAGGGAAAGCAGGAGATCTTTGAAAACAGTGATACTGTTGCCATACATGTGGATTTTTACAGCGTGGAGGAGGATTCGCCTCTCTCAGGGGAGGATTCCTTCCGGGACAGGGAAGCCTATGAGGCGTTTTTCGGTATGCTGTCCGGGATCATGCTCCTTTACGATCACGAGGAGGGCGTCCTGAACGTGCAGGCGGGCGTGGCGGAACAGACCGTATGCCTCTACAGTGGGACCCTGGACGAATGGGAGCACGAATTCATGCCGGAAAGGCTGAAAGCGGACAGCAGAAAAGAGTTTACCGATTTCTGCGCTAAGCTGCGGCAGGGCCATCCATCGCCGCGGTGCAGTATCTGTACGGATGCCTTTGGCAGGCAGGGAGACAGGAAGCCCTATCAGATCCGGTGCCGCAGGCTGCAGCAGGGAGCTTCTTTCCGAATGGTGGGGGCCGTCTTTACCGAGAAAACAGCCGCGGAAAATGACGCCGGCGGATTTGAGATGGATTCCGGGCTGCCCGTTTTGAACAAAAAATCCATCGTGGAATACGCAAAAAGGGTATTCTGGACCAATAAGGGGACTACCTATCTTGTCATTATGGACCTTGACAATTTTAAGACTGTAAACGACACATACGGTCATATGTTCGGGGATGAGGTACTCCTCAGAATGGTGCAGATCGTGAAGAACGCGGTGGGCAGAATGGGAACCCTCGGGCGCATCGGCGGAGACGAGATGCTCTTGGTGCTCACGGAGATAGAGAGCGATGTGGAGCTGAGGAATGTGCTCCGCTCTGTGCGGACGGATATTGAGCTCTCTTTCCGGGGGGAGAAAGAGGGACTCCATCTGACCTGCTCCATGGGAGTGGCGGCCTATCCGGATCATGCCGATTCCTATGACCATGCGTTCAGGCTGGCGGACAGGATGCTGTATCTGGCCAAGCAGAAAGGCAAGAACCGCTACATTATCTATACGCCGGAGATCCATGACGCGCCTGTGGCCATGACCCAAAATGAATGGGATAAGGAGGTCAGCGCCTTAAAGGAGGATAAACCGGGAGTGATGCAGCGCCTGGTGGAGAAATTCCTGATCAGGCGGGTGGTGACCCTGGAGGCGGAACTGAGAGAGATCGCCGCGTGCTTTGAACTGGATATCATTACCATGGTGTACGACGGCGGCGTCTCCACAGTGAATCTGAAACAGAACGAATTCACCTACGAGCCGGACGAGTACACCTATCGCGAGTATGAAGAGGGATTTTTAAAGGGCTTCGATGGGGAAAATGTGTTCGCGGTGAACGGGAACTTTACCCTGGAGGTCATTGCTCCCAGGCTGTGCGAGCTCTTAAAGAGCCAGGAGATCGAGCTGGCTTTGTACTATAAGCTGATGCACGGCGGTGACATGTTCGGCTATGTGATGTTTGCAAAAAGGAGCCGCCGGAGGCTCTGGAGCGAGGAGGAGCGGATCATGCTCAGCCTTGTGGGAAAGGTGCTGGAGCTGTCCCTGACCGGGAAATAGCGTGAACAGTGAAGATTGAGAGATAATTGAGAGATAAAAGCCCCTGACCGGGCGGCTTTGGACGGCGTGGACAGCGGGCGGAAGAGAGGAAAAGAAAGCATGGAAGAAGTATTATATCACAGCACCCGGAGCAAAGGTGCGGCGGTAAGGGCCTCCGAGGCGATCTTAAAGGGCCTTGCCGGGGACGGGGGGCTGTTCGTGCCGGACCATATACCGGCGCTTGACAAGAGCCTGAGCGAGCTTGCGGATATGACCTACAGGCAGACGGCTTATGAGGTCATGAAGCTGTATCTCACGGATTTTACGGAGGAGGAGCTGAAGAGCTGTATCGAGAGGGCGTATGACTCAAAATTCGATACGGAGGAGATCGCGCCCCTGCGGGAGGCCGGGGCTCCCGGTTCCTATTATCTGGAGCTTTTCCACGGCGCTACCATTGCCTTTAAGGACATGGCCCTGTCCATTCTGCCCCATCTGATGATCACGGCCGCAAAAAAGAACCAGGTCAAGAACGAGATCGTGATCCTGACGGCCACCTCCGGGGATACCGGTAAGGCGGCGCTGGCGGGCTTCGCGGGCGTGGAAGGCACAAGGATCATTGTATTCTACCCTAAGAACGGCGTCAGCCCCATCCAGGAAAAACAGATGGTGACACAGAAGGGGGACAATACGCTGGTAGTGGGGATCCACGGCAACTTTGACGATGCCCAGACCGGTGTGAAGAAGCTTTTTTCCGATAAGGAGCTGGCGGCTGAAATGGACAGAAAGGGATTCCAGTTCTCTTCCGCGAATTCCATCAATATCGGTCGGCTGGTGCCTCAGATCTGCTATTATGTGTACGCCTATGCCCGGCTCTTAAAGAGAGGGGCCATTGAGGAGGGCGAGCAGATCGATGTAGTGGTCCCCACCGGCAATTTCGGAAATATCCTGGCGGCGTATTATGCGAAGCATATGGGGCTGCCCATCCATAAGCTGATCTGCGCTTCCAACGAAAACAAGGTGCTGTACGATTTCTTCCGCACCGGAACCTATGACCGGAACCGGGAGTTCGTGCTCACCTCCTCCCCGTCCATGGACATTCTGATCTCCAGCAATCTGGAGCGCCTGATCTACCACATCGCCGGGAACGATCCGGAGAAGAACCGGGAGCTGATGAACGGGCTGAGCAGAGACGGTGTCTATGAGATCACCGCTGAAATGAAAGGCGCTCTGAAAGACTTCTGCGGGTATTACGCTGACGAGGCGGAGACGGCTGAAGAGATCAAACGGCTGTACGAGAGGGACGGCTATGTGATCGACCCCCATACGGCGGTGGCCAGCAGGGCCCTGCAGAAATATCTTCAGGAAAATGGCGGAGCCAGCGGAGAGGGCCCCAGGACCGTGATCGCCTCCACAGCCAGCCCCTTTAAGTTTACGAGGAGCGTCATGAATGCTATCGATAAAAAATATGATTCTATGGGGGATTTTGAGCTGGCGGATGAGCTGTCCAGGATCTCCGGCGTCAAAGTGCCCAAAGCGCTGGACGAGATCAGGACGGCGCCTGTGGTGCACGATAAGCAGTGCGATACAGACCGGATGGAAGATGTGGTGAGGGATTTCTTGAAGCTGTAAATCCCTCTGGCGGCCTGTAAGAACTTCAAAGCTGCCGGGTGGAGGCAGGGAAAGAGAGGGACAGCATGGATAAGACAAAAAAGCGTGTTCTGATCATTGTGTCGGTGATCGTCCTGGTGGCTGCAGCGTGCGGAATCTTTGCCTATTCCCGCTATTCCCGTTATCAATCAAAAGACATGTTTTTTATGTTTTGTAGTTATGGCGATTATCTGGAGAGGAAAGAAGTGCAGCGAGAGGGAGGGGAGACAAAGTATATCCTGATTCTGCGCCAGGAGTTATATACTAAAGATTATGTTCTCAGGGTTGGAATCGAGGGGGATCTTAGCGAGCAGGAATTGCTGTATAATGCTCTGCCAACCGGTATGGAGTACGACGGTATAGAATACACCATAAGGCTGCCAGGGAGCATCGTGGACGAACTTGGGTTTTGGGACGGCCTGAAATTTGATGTCCTTTATCAGCATCCGGAAATTGTGGAGGAATATCTGAAAGTAAGGAGTGTAATAACTCGCTAGCAACAACTTTTGAGGATATTTCTGAAGCTGTAAATCCCTCTGGCGGCCTGTAAGAACTTCAAAGCTGCCGGGTGGAGGCAGGGAAAGAGAGGGACAGCA
>CANRMK010000235.1 GCA_947631715.1 uncultured Acetatifactor sp. | reverse complement strand
GATCACCTTTCCGATATTGCCGGTCAGCTTTTCCGCAAACAGGCTGCCGTTTTGTTCCATAGGTACACTTCCTTTCCAAACTGCTTTTACTCTGCTTTTTATTTACTCTTAATCTGCTTTTAAAAAAAGTATAACACAGTCTTCCCGGGATTGCCATAGAGAAATGCGGTTCTAAAATCGTCTCCCGGACAATATCCTTTACTAATTTCAGGACAGGGAACGGCCTGCCCTATGGATGGGGATACGTATCAAAGCAGGCTGGCCGGGAGAGAAAGATGAATGGTGTTTCCACGGAAAATAAGCTGAGACTGATCAAGCAGGTGCGCTCCAGGTACCAGGTGGATCAAAGGGATCTTTTCCGCAGGGAGGAGATTCTGTACGGCCGCACCAGCAGGCCGGAGGGACCGGGCAGCGTGCGGGACGATGAAGCCGCGCCGGAGTCGAAACTGTCCTTTTTCCGGATTCGCCTGCTCCTTGCGGCGGTTTTATTCCTGGCCGTTGTGCTGATGGATCAAAAGGGCGCAAAAATAGCCGGGATCGCGGCGGAAGACGTCTTCCAGGCGATCTCGGCCGATTATGTGGAAAAGCTTGACGAATTGGCGTTCAGCGATCCGCCAGCTCTGCCGTGATCTCCTCCCATGTGATATCCTTTTCCACCATGAGCACCATCATGTGATACAAAAAGTCGCTGATCTCGTACTTTACCTCGCCTGCGCCGGGATTCTTGGCGGCTATGACGATCTCCGTGGCCTCCTCGCCCAGCTTCTTCAGGATCTTGTCCAGGCCCTTGTCAAAGAGGTAATTGGTGTACGAGCCCTCTCGCGGGTGTACCTTTCTGTCCCGGATCACGTCGAGGACCTCACGGAATACCAAGAGAGGGTTGTCCGCCTCCCCGTAATCTTTCTTTGTGATCTCGTTAAAGAAGCAGCTCCTGGAGCCGGTGTGGCAGGCGGCTCCCACCTGTGACACCTTTGCCAGAATGGTGTCCATATCGCAGTCCGCGGTGAGGCTCTTCACATACTGGTAATGACCGCTGGTCTCGCCCTTAAGCCACAGCGTCTGGCGGCTCCGGCTGTAATACGTCATCTTTCCTGTCCGGATCGTCTGCTGATAGGCCTCCTCGTTCATATAGGCCACCATCAGCACCTCGAGGGTGCGGTAATCCTGGACCACTACCGGCACATGGCCGTCGCTGTTCTTCTTAAAATCCTCCCACTGATAGGCGGCCTCAAAGGTCTCCACCTGAATGCCGTTTTCCCTGCAGAGGCTCTTTAGGGACAGGATCTCTTTGTAATTGTCGTTTACGGCATTTCCCGTGGCGCCGCAGACATTGTCGCAGGAAAAGATCTCCATCAGCTTATTCAGGGCAATATTGTTGATCTGCACATAGAACGGCAGCTTTGTAAGCTCCGCCGATTCCCTGACCTGATGGGGGTTCATCAGCAGAAGTCCCGAGATATATTGATCCAGCAGCTCTCTGTGTTCCGAAAGGACAGCGGGATCATTGTAGGAGGCAAGAAGCTTCTCCTTTCCAAATTTCAGGGAAATCTCCTCCGTGGCCTCCACATTGCTTTCCTTTTCATAGTCCAGGACGGCCCTTTTGCAGCCCGCGTAAAGGAGCTTTTTTACGTCCTCCATGCGCCGGATATTCCCGGCGCCGATCACATCTACCTCCGCCAGAGCGCAGATCTCCTTGATCGTCTCCAGGGCAGCGTCATGGGCCGCGTCTCCCTCCCCCTCGGACATGTCGAATACGATCAGCTCATCTGCATTGTTCTCGTTGTACAGCCGCACCAGGCGCAAAGGATCTGTCTCCACCACGCTTTTGTCCGACAGATTCCTGACGGCATGGCCGTTGTACAGATAGATACAGGGCACAAATTTCTTCATGATCATTCGGTTTACCTCTTTTGCTTTCTACAGAGTCCCCTTGGTGCTCAGCACGTCCGCCACTCTCCCGTCATACCCGGACGCCATGTCAAGCGCCTTGGCAAAGGCTTTGAACATGGCCTCTATCATGTGGTGGGCGTTGTGTCCGTCCAGCATCTTAAGGTGCAGATTCATGCCGGCGCTGTAGGACACCGCATAAAAGAACTCCCGCACCAGTTCCGTATCCAGCTCTCCCACCCGCTCCGCGGGAAAGCTGCAGTCAAAATTCAGATAGGGACGGCCGCTAAGATCCACCGCGCAGAGCGCCAGCGCATCGTCCATGGGAAGCAGGAAATGGCCGTAACGCCGGATCCCTTTCTTGTCCCCCACAGCTGCGGCTATGGCCTGGCCCAGCACAATGCCCGTATCCTCCACTGTGTGGTGGCCATCCACCTGAAGATCCCCCTTCACACTGCATTTCAGATCAAAAAAGCCGTGCCGGGCAAATCCCTCAAGCATATGGTCAAAAAACCCGATACCCGTTGATATCTCGGACTTTCCCGTCCCGTCCAGGTTCAAACTGACACAAATGTCAGTCTCCTTTGTCTTTCTTTTGATCTCTGCTGCTCTGTCTGTCATATTCCTGATTTCCCCTTATTCTGAACGCCTTTTGGCAGGCTTTCCGCCCTGCGTTCCCCGTGCTGTGTCTTAAATTTAACCTTATGCAAACGACAGCGCCTAACTGCTATTCCCTATATTATTCCCTATTTTTAACCTTAATGCAATGTCACAGTGAGCGACAGCGCCTAACTGCTGTTCCCATATTTAACTTTAATGCAATGTCACAGTGAGCGGCAGCGCCTTACTGCTGTTCTCCACATTTAACTTTAATGCAATGTCACAGTGAGCGGCAGCGCCTTACTGCTGTTCCTCATATTTAACCTTAATGCAATTGTCACAGCAGGCGGCCCACCTTACTGCTGCGTTTCAAATCTGACTTTAATGCTGTTGGCGTGTGCAGTCAGTCCCTCGCTCTCCGCAAATTTCTCAATGTCCCTGTGTACTTTCTCAAGCGCTTCCCGAGAGTATGAGATAATGCTGGTCTTTTTGATGAAATCGTCCACATTCACCGGAGAAAAGAACCTGGCCGTGCCGTTGGTGGGCAGGATGTGGTTGGGCCCCGCGAAGTAATCTCCCAGAGGCTCCGATGCGTATTCCCCCAGGAAAATGGCCCCCGCATTCCTTACCTTAGTCATCACCTCAAAGGGGTTTGCCGTCAGGATCTCAAGGTGCTCAGAAGCGATCTCATTCACGGCCTCCAGCGCCTCCTTCATGTCCTCCGCCACAAGGATATACCCGTAATTGTCCAGCGATCTGCTTATGATATCCTTTCTGGAGAGCTGCCGGGTAAAGGCGTCCACCTGTTCGGACACTTTCTGTGCCAGATCCCGGGAGGTCGTGATCAGGATCGCGCTGGCCAGCTCATCGTGCTCCGCCTGGGACAGAAGATCCGCCGCAACATACCTGGGATTTGCGGTCTCGTCCGCCAGCACCAGGATTTCGCTGGGCCCTGCCACGGAATCGATGCTCACATAGCCATAAACGGCTTTTTTTGCCAGCGCCACGAAAATATTTCCGGGCCCCGCGATCTTGTCCACCTTGGGGACGGACTGGGTGCCGAAAGCCATGGCCGCTATGGCCTGGGCTCCTCCCGCCTTATAGATCGCGTCCACGCCCGCAATGTCGGCCGCCACGAGAGTTCCCGGGTCGATCCGGCCGTCCGCCCCGGGAGGCGTCATCATAATGATCTCACCCACACCGGCTACTCTGGCCGGGATCACGTTCATCAGCACGCTGGAGGGATACGCCGCTTTTCCTCCGGGGACATACACCCCGGCCCGGGCAATGGGAGTGAATTTCATTCCCAGGATCGTGCCGTCCTCCTTTGCGTCGAACCAACTGTTCCGCAGCTGCTTCGTATGGAAAGCCCTGATATTGTCCGCAGCTTTCCGGAATACCTCCGCAAGGCCCGGCTCAAGCTTTTCGTACGCCTCTTTGATCTCTTCGTCCGTTACGCGGATATTGTCCGCGCTCAGGGAAAAGCGATCGAATTTCCGGGTGTACTCAAAAAGTGCCTGGTCCCCCTGCGCTCTCACACTCTCAATGATCTCATTTACCGTGGATTCATATTGGGAGTAATGGCTGGGGCT
>CANRMK010000234.1 GCA_947631715.1 uncultured Acetatifactor sp. | reverse complement strand
CGTTATTCCCGGACGAACGCCGACACAAAGCGTACAGTGGTGGAAGCGGGAAGCGTGGACGAACTGATGAAGAAGATTGCGGCGGTTGACTGGAACGAAATACGGGCAGAGGGCAGTACAGGCAGCGGCGGCAGGTTTGATTTCAGTATATAAATACAAAGACAGGTTCGCTGTGTCGGGTAGGAATATGGTCGCTGCATATCGTCTGTAAAGGCAGGTGATGTTTATGGGAATTTCGATGTCAGGTGTTGAGAATATCGCAAAAGCAGGTTTCAGCGCTTTGATGAACAGCAGGGAGCCAAATTGGTCAGTGATTCCGAGCGCAGGAAAAAGCGATAGATCAGATGCCGAATTTACCAGTGAAATCAAGGAATTAGCGCAGAAAGCTGCTGCCGCAACGAATAAAACGGAATCGGAATATATTTCAAGGCAGATGCTGCAGCTCCATGCGGAATATCTGTCGGATGTAGCGCCGAACCGGAAATTATTGTACCAACAGGCAAAAAACACATTAAAAGCGCAGGGCGCTAATCCGCAATGCCATGGGAGCGGAGAAATTACATTGCTGGATTTCCTTGAAGCAGCCGATGGAAAAATCATTGATCTCGCAAACCGTGAATTTGCGTTGGCGGGCGGCGGCACAATGATCTGTCCGATCTTAACAGGCGGCGGTCATGGCGTAGAGATATTTTATCAGGGCGCTATGATCTTAGAAAATCTGGGATATGGCTGGGGGTATGAAAAAACACCGGCAGAACAGGAAAAGTCAAAGGAATTTTACGATATTTACTGGAAAGAATACCGTGCCATAAAGAAGAAAGAAGATTCCGGACTGGCAGAGCTGCTCGATTATCTGGAGGATAAGTCTGTATTTGATGCAAAGGCATAGATTTTTTTTGAATTATAAAAAACCGTATTGACATTTATTCCGTTTCGGTGTAGATTAAATATCACTTAGCAGGAGAATTCAACTCTAGGTATCTTTATTTTTGTTCTATTTGTATCCGGCTGTATCAGCCATTTTATCGTTGGTGCTTTATCCGCTCACATAGTGGGAAATGCAAGTGCACTGTATTTTCGACCTTGTGCCGGAAAGATGGGAGGGATGGACAAGATTAAAACAGAACAGATTGCCGTCGGGAGGGATCTGCTTCAGGAGCTGGTAAACGATTACACCACTCAGAAGCAGCAGTCTCTGATGCAGATGAAGAAAGGCCAACTTTCCAAGGAAGCCTTTCTGGCGGAGGCGGCAAGCCACATAGCGGCCTATTATCCGTCTGAGGGAGGACAAAAGCTTCTGGATGCTTTTGAACAGTATATTTTCGGCTATTCCAGACTTTCCGGCCTCATTGACGACAGGACTGTCTCGGACATCCGGGTGGTGAGCTATGACAATATCCGCATCAAAAAAAGGGGGCAGCGAATGGACGCAAACGTAAAATTCGCTTCTCCCAGGGAATACAGGCAGTTTATCGATTATATCGCTGCAAGAAATCAGGTCAATATTTCAAATCTCAATGCAATTCAAAGATTTACGGACAACGAGAGCCATCCGGATTTTATCCTGAGGTTCACCCTGTCCATGCCTTTGGTAAATACCTACAGCGAACCCTATCTATGTATCAGAAAAATACCCAGAAACTTCCCGCAGATGAAAGAGCTGATCTGCCAGGGAATGCTGGATCAGGACACGGCGGAACTGCTGATCGGGCGGTTCAGACAAGGCTCTACCCTGATCTGCGGGGGCAATTCCTCCGGAAAGACAACCTTGCTCAATGCCCTGAAAGAGACGCTGCCGGACGATATGGCAGTGCTGGTGGCACAGCAGGCGGATGAACTGACTACCATGCATCACCCGGATATGATGTTTCTGCATTCTCTGCCGGGAACAGGGGAACAGCAGATCAGCTATGACCTGGAACATATCAGCATCGCGGGCCTGACCATGGATGTGGATTTCTTTATCATTGGCGAGGTGAAGGGGGCCGAGGCGCTGTATCTGCTGAATGCGGCCTATACGGGTCAGACCTGCGCTGCCACTATACATGCGCCCTCGGCGGATCGCGCCCCGGATAAGCTGGTGGATTACGCTATGTACCGGAGCCGGTACTCCAGAGATGAGCTGATGAAAATGCTGGACTGTTTTGAGACGCTCGTGTTCATGGAGCATTTTCGGGTGAAAGAAATCTATGCGTGCAAAGGATGGGATCCGAAAAAAAGGAGCCTGATCTGCGAAAAAATATTATAAGGAGGATGCGTGCAATGAAAACAGTGGTGTGGATCATACTGTTCCTGCTCCTGTTCCACGGCTTTTTCTTTTTATTTCATGAGATTGGACTGCTGAAGCAGATCGAAAAGCTGCTGCAGAGGACCAGGGAGGATATGAATGCGGCTTCCAGGCAGCGCGTGCTGGAGGGCCGCAGACAGCTTTTGGAATTAAAGGAAAAGCATTCTGTACTCTTTACACTGGAGCAGATGCTGCAGTACAGCGGCTTGAAGGTCAGACTGCCGGGGCTTACGGTGGAATGGTGGATCGCCGGGAATGCAGTGGTATTTTCGGTATTGTTTATAGGAATATGGATCCTTGCGGGTTTTTTGCCGGCTGCAGCGGCGGCTGGCTTGGCCGCTGCAGCGGAGGCTTCGGTTCTGCAGGCGCTCAGAACGGTGAACCTGCGGCGGGTGAATAACGATTTGATGAAGCTGTTAGATTTCCTGGGCAATTACAGCATTACGGCGGCAGATGCCGCCGGTGTACTCAGCCAGGTCAGCAGGTATATGGGGGAGCCGTTGCGGAGTGTCTTAGACGCCTGCAGCTATGAGGCTCAGACCACGGGAGATGCGGGTCTGGCGCTGCTTTCCATGGCGGAGAAGATCGAGCACCCCAAATTTAAGGAGCTGGCCCGCAATATGGAGATCAGTATCCGCTACTGTGCCGACTTCTCAGCGCTGGTGGCCGGAAGCCGGAGAAGTCTGCGGGAATATCTGCGGGTTTCCCAGGAGAGAAAGGGAATGCTGAGGGAGGCTGCGGTCAATATGCTGCTTCTTTTGGGAATGTCGGCTATAGTGCTGATCACAGTGGGATTTTTGACGGAGATTCCTGTGATCACGCTGCTTACAAAGACTCTGCCGGGGAAAGCAGGCGTATGTATCCTGCTTGTCATTTTCGGACTTTTTGCCGGCCAGATGCGAAGAGCCCAGTGTTAAAGCATGGACGGATTAGAACGGGACCGCGGCGGTCCGGGGAGGAGAGAACATTTGGAGGAAACACGGATACTTTTGGGATTCAAGATAATGCCTTTCGTATCGGCGGCACTGTCCTTTGCACTGCTGTATCGGCTGAACCGCGGCGGCAGGACGCAGCTTTTAGTGTTGAGGACCTGGCACGAATTGTCGGGGCTTCTGCGGGAAAAGGAGAGGGGCAGCAGCTGGTATCAGAGAAAGAACCGCTGGCTCATGAAGAACGGCGCCTCGTTTCATTACGGGAGCTGGGTGCTGCCAGACCGTTATACGGCGCTGAAAGTAATGCTGGGTGCGGCGGGATTTCTGGCAGTGTCCGCTCTGAGCGTGGAAAGTGCGGTCATGATCTGCGCGGTATTGTATTTTCTGCCGGACGGCCTGCTTTTGTACTGCAACGGTAAGGATAACGAACGGATGCTGCCGGAACTGAAGCTGGTGTATCACGCTTTGGAGATACAGATTCGGGCCGGAGTTTATGTGACGGACGCTCTGGCGGAATGCTATGGAAGTGTGCGGGAAAAAAGGCTGCGGAGCGCACTGCTGGATCTGGCGGGAGATATTGTGATGAAAGCGGATATCTTTGACGCGCTGGAGCGGTTCCAGGAGAAGTTTGACAACCGGTATGTGGATTCCCTGTGCATCACTATACTGCAGGCGCTGGAATCAGGACAGGCATTGGAGCTGCTGGGGGATATCGGAGAGCAGATCAAGGATGTGGAGGAGACTGTACTGGAGCGAAAAAAAGCCGGCCTGGACAGAAGCATTACATTCTATCAGCTTGGGGTGCTGGCAGTGGTCCTGGGCCTGGCCCTCTATGCCTGCGTCACTTACATGTTCGGAGC
>CANRMK010000233.1 GCA_947631715.1 uncultured Acetatifactor sp. | reverse complement strand
ATCTTCCCTTCCGCATATTCCACCGTATAAGCCAGCTCATAATTGGTCTTGTTATAGTATATATCATATCCATAAACGCCCTGGAGATCTCCTGTTTTTTCCTCTCCTGCCGTATGGTCCTCCCGGATCCTGTCAATAGCCTCTTTATACAGCTGTTTCAGCTTTTTATCTTTCAGTTTCTTTAGGAATTTTGCGGCAGGTGGAAGAAATCGCACCTCTGTCATTCTTCCTCCTCCCCGTCAAAAATATCTTCATAAGAGACATAATTCGATTCTGAAGACGCAACACGCTCTGCCTCCGTAAGCATTTCCTCTACTGCAGGCCGCACCTTGCTCTGTGCCTTTTTAAACTGCTCCAACAGTTCGCTCCCACTATATCCCTGGGAAATCAGATCCGCCAGAATCTGCTCTGCGAACTCGCCTCCCGCATTGTTTCTCGCAGGGCGTAAGACCAATTCATTTCCGCGAACCATGCACTCTGCCTCAGTGCCAAATCCCAGCATTGTAAAATATTTCAACGGGATCGTGATCTGCCTTTTTGTAGAAATACTGACTTTTTTCATTTCCATAGAAACACTTCCTTTCGCCGTTGCTGCTAATTCTCCTAGTATTGTATGCAGAACAGATCAAATTATCCGATTATCCTTGTTTCTTTGTTGCTTGGTATATAAGATTATTCTATGCAATTCATGTGGCAATGTCAAGTGTCCTGACGCTCTAAATTCGCCATAGGGTAACAGTTCAGCCATTCCGTCGTATTCAGCCCGGTAATGTCGATGTTCTCCCGGCAGACCGTTGGAGCACGTCGGTACTTGGCGAGGTACTCTCGAGCCTAGTATCCGTTACGTGCGGAACCGAGCGGAAGCGCGTCTGCCGGGAGAACATCGGCAGTACCGGGCGTGACTTGCAAGAGAAAGGCTGAACTGTTACGCCATAGGATTGTTGCTCTGGTTCACCATAGGCCATAGGATAGTAACGAAATTTTGCATTTTATGTGTAAGGTGTACTTGACACGTTTCACTTCATCAGGTATCATGATGGAGTAAGGTGAACCTGACACGAAATGGAGTGGTGTTGTGAAGAACAGGGTAAAGGAACTTCGTGAAGCAGCGGGCTTAACACAAAAGGAACTAGGGGAAAAAGTCGGCGTTTCCCGTCAGGCTGTTAATGCTATCGAAACAGGCAAGTTCGATCCTTCCATTTGGCTGGCGTATGACCTTGCAAGCTATTTCGATATGCGCATTGAAGAATTGTTCGATTTTGAGGGGAGCACACGAAAATGAAAATTTTGAGAAATCCAAAAGTAAATGCCGCAATTATCTTACTCATTACAGCGTTTTACTCGCTGGTATTTATTTTAACATCGGGACACATTGAGTTTGAACGTATGTTAAATCATGCCAGCACTCTAAACAATGCTTTTTGGAACGCATGGTCAGCTTTTTTGCTGCAGGGTGATTTAAAGTATATCGGTTATGCTTATCTTGTGCTGGCAGCCGCCATTGTAATTCTATCCCTTATTAGAGAGCAGAACTACGATGAATATCAGATCGGCATCCTGGAAAAGGGCCTTATTGTTTCCGGGATAGTAATGGTATGCTTGTTCCCTGCGGCGTTGTTTCTTGTTTTCAGCGACCCTAACTACGCCATTGAAGCCCTCACGCTTCTTATCGTCATACATTGGTCTGCGGTGCTAGTCGCAGACTTGGCGTATGTCATAAAGTGGGGCAAGGGGTAAGGCGTAAAGGGAAAAACTAGATCCTGCTTTATGCGATACTGTCATGATTCTCACCCTCCGGGAAAGTCACCGTAATTGTCGTGCCCTCGCCCTCTGTGCTTTGCAGTTCTACCTTTGCATTGTGCAGGCGGGCTGCGTGTTTGACGATAGATAATCCCAGACCGGTGCCGCCAAGCTCTTTTGACCGGCTCTTGTCTACTCGGTAGAAGCGCTCGAAAATGCGCTCCCGATGCTCCGGCGGAATCCCGATCCCTGTATCGGCTACCGAAAGACGGACGCTGTCCGAAAGGCGCTCTACTGATACTTTTACCGTTCCGCCCCGCCGGTTATATTTGATCGCATTGTCCGTGAGATTATAAACGATGCTCTCAAGAAGCTGCGGTATGCCATATACCACAGCGCTTTCACCCCGGATGCTGACGGAGATGCCGGCGCTTTCCGCCTCACGGGAAAGTGACCTCACTGCTTCGGCAGCCAGATCATAGAGATCGACGCGCTCCCGCTTCATGTCCTCCGCCCCCTCATCCAAATGGGAAAGGCGGATAATATCTTCCACCAAAGCGATCATGCGTCCGGCCTCGCCGCGGATCTGGGCATAGAACCTTGTTGTATCCTCGGGGCGCACCATGCCGTTTTCCAAAAGTTCCGCGCACCCCGCGATGGTATGCAGCGGAGTTTTGAGCTCATGGGACACATTCGCCGTAAACTCCCGGCGCATCTGTTCCGCCTGCTCTTTCTCCGTAACGTCCAGCATGAGAAGCACAGCGCCGGAAATATTGCCGCTCTCTCTGACCGGGTTCAGCGCAAGCTGGTATTTCCCGCCGCTTAAATCTACGATCTTTTCTGTCCGCACACCGCTTTCTATTCCCGAAAGCAGCTCCGATATTTCCAGGTTCCGATTGACCGATAAAATGTATTTGCCGATGGCGCTTCGGGTCGTTCCGAAGAGAATGCTCGCGGCTCTATTGAGCCCTAAGATCACGCCCTTTGTATTCAGAAGAATGATCCCCTCGGCCATATTTTCCGTAACGGCTTCGAATTCCTCCTGCTTTTGCCGAAGTTCCTTTTCCTGTTCCCGGATCTGGCGCTGCTGGGCATCGATCCGCCGGAGCAGCGGCGAAAGCTCATCGTATCCCTCATTGTTCAGCGGATCGTCCAAATTCAGCTGATTTAAGGGAGCGGTAATGTTTTGAGAAAGGCGGTGCGCCAGCCAGAAAGATATGACGATGGCGATCGCAATGATAAGAATGATGGGCTGCGTCATTCCAAGGAGCAGCGTGGGGACTGTATTTTGTGCAACGGAAAGCCGGACTACCGTTCCATCGGACAGCCTTTTTGCACTGTAAAGCGTGCGCTCCATCAAAGTTGCAGAATACCGAGCGCTCTCGCCGTAGCCGGATTCAAGCGCCTCTCCAATTTCCTCACGGGCAAGATGATTTTCCATTTCGGAGGAATCCGCTTCACTGTCGTAAAGCACTCTGCCGTCCTCACTGATCCATGAGATACGGTATCCTTTTGGGGAAAGTCCCTCAAAATATTCTGCTCCCACAGCCTCGACACCCTGCACCGCCAGTTCGGTCTGTGTTTTTAGCCCTCTTTGCTGAACATGTCCAAAATAATCATAAAGCACACATAGAAAGAGCGTCACGGAAGCAAGGAAAACCGCGATCGCAGCAAGGCAGATGGACCTGAAAATCCGTTTTGTCATGTTTGACCAGCCTCCTTTCTGAAAATTCGCTTCTTCAGACATTCGCCCCCAGCCGATAGCCAACACCCCGCACGGTCTCAATGCAGTCGCCACAGCGCCCCAGCTTGCTCCGCAGCGTCCCGATATGGACATCCACTGTACGGGTCTCTCCCAGATAAGAATCGCCCCATATACTTGTGAGAAGCTGTTCGCGTGTAAACACCCGGCCGGGGTTTTCCATTAATTTTCGGAGCAATTCATATTCCTTAAAAGTAAACTCTACCCGCGCCCCGTCCACTGTCACCATGTGCTGTGCCGTGTCCATCTGTATTCCACAGTGTAATAACACCTCGCCTTTAGAAGCAGGAGCACTGCGGCGGAGTACCGCTTTGACACGGGACACCATTTCCATCATGCCGAAAGGCTTTGCAAGATAGTCGTCCGCACCGAAATCAAGCCCGATCACCTTATCATATTCGGTTCCTTTTGCAGTCGCCATGATGACCGGCACCTGATTGCCGTCTGACCGCAGCCGTTTTAAAATGCTGATGCCGTCCTCACCTGGGAGCATAATGTCTAACAGCACCAGCTCCGGGCTTTGGTCGCGAAGCGCATCCAGAAAGGCCGCTCCATCCGAAAAGCCCCTGGCCTCAAAGCCTGCGGCATTCA
>CANRMK010000232.1 GCA_947631715.1 uncultured Acetatifactor sp. | reverse complement strand
TTTTCGGCGAGCATAAGTCCGGTAATGCCGCAGAGCTCGGAGACAGAATAGTCCTCAAATTCCACATAAAACGCGATTCGCGATGACATGCCCGGATTGCGTTCAAGAAAGTGCCGCATCTGCTCCGAATAGCCTGCAAATATGACCGCTACATTGTCTCTGTGATTTTCCATCTCCTGGACAATGGTATTGATCGCCTCATCTCCGAAGCTGTTCTCATAACCGTCGCAGAGAGAATACGCCTCGTCGATGAACAGCACGCCGCCCTGGGCCTCCTTAAATTTCTTCCTGACAAGCGGGGCTGTAGCGCCCACATGGTCACCGACAAGATCCGCCCTGCCCGCCTCCACGAATCTTCCCGAGGGCAGGATTTTTTCATCTTTCAGGATTTCGGCAAAGAGTCTCGCCACCGTCGTCTTTGCTGTCCCCGGGTTGCCGGTGAACACCATATGCAGGGAGGGATTCTCTTTGCGGATTCCCCTGTCCATGCAGAGCTTCTTCAGCTTAAAGCCTGTGACCGCTTTGTGAATGACTTCTTTCACGGAAGCAAGACCGATCATCTCATCCAGCTCTTTCTGCGCGCTGCCTGCCTCTCTTTCCTCCTGGAGTCCCTCTTCCAGGCCCGTGATATCAGGCCCAGTGAGCAGAAAAAGTTCTTTTTTTCCTATGTTCTCCGCCTTTTCTCTGGCAGCCAGCAGCCTGATGGACTGGTTCTGTACGGCCCGCTCTATCAGATTGCGCACATATCTGCCGTTGCCGAAATTCTCCATACGGCTGACTTTCTCAAAGATACTGCGCGCTTCCTGCAAAGCCTCCTCCGTGACGGCAAAACCTCGCTCCTTGGTCATCATGGTGAAAATAGCCGACAGCTCCTCCACACTGTAGTCGGGGAAATCGATCCAATACGGGATCCGGCTCTTTAATCCCTCATTGATCTCCATAAAGTCCCGCATCCGCTGGGAATATCCGGCCAGAATGGCGATGACCTCCTCCCGCCTGTTCTCCATCTCCTGAATGAGGCAGGTGACGGCCAGATCGCTTTTTATAGAGTACGCCTCATCGATGAACAGCACGCCGCCCTGAGCTCCCGCAAATGCCTCTCTGATCGCGTGCTCACAGCCAAGCCCATCAAGATCCATTCCGCCGCATTCTACAAAGACGCCGCTCTTCAGAATCTCTTTCTCTTTTGCGATACCGGCAAACAGCCTTGCGACCGTGGTCTTCGCCGTCCCCGGGTTCCCGGCAAATATCATGTGCATGGTTCCCGGCCGGTACGCGCTGCCACAGCGTTTTTTCCGCTCTTTTTCCACAATATCCGTGGCAATGATGTGATCGATCTGTTCCTTAACGGCGGCAAGTCCGATCAGATCTTTCAGCTTTTCATAGGCAGAGACAGCATTTTCTTCCCTGTCCAGCATAAATGTATCCGCAGGGCCATAGGTATAGGCCTTCAGCACGTTTCTGTTCAGGCACCACGGCTCGAACTGTTCAAACGCCGCAAGCACATCTGTCTGGGAAAACCGGTTCCCGGCAAAGGATTTCATGAACTCGCCCGCCTGTCCGGCATAGCTGGAATAGGCCGACGCCCTGATCAGCTCTTTCAGATACGCCACTGCTTGTCGTCTGCCGCCCACGCCCTCCCTGATCTCCACCGAGATAATATGCCTGCGCACAGTAGTCAGGAACTGATAAGCAAATCCCGGCTGGTCGATATTATAGGTGAAAATGAACTGGCAGCCATTCCTATATTTTTTCACCAGCTCTTCCAGGTATTTGCAGGTCATCCCATAATCAACCGGGCTGTAACCGAATTTTTCTGACAGATCAATCAATACTGCGCCGTCATAATTATTTTCTATCACCTCCTCGAGCCCACAGCTGCTGCTCCGATATAAGTCCGGATGCAGCTGCGTAATGATTTCCATACGCCTGCCGCCCAGGCGGTCTGCTTTCACGAGCCTCTGCGCCAGAGCTTCCGCCATATCGACCGCAGCCTCTATGCTTCTGCCCGAGATCACATAGTGCACCGGATTTCCCTGAAACCCAGACGTGTTTTCGTGAGCTTCGATATTGTGAAGCTCATCGATCATGCTCCTGTCATACAGCGGATTCTCTTTTTTCTCTTTCCCGGCAATGATCTTCTCTGTCCACGCAAAGAACTGCTTTTCCCGGTGCAGCTGTTTATAAGTATCATAGAGGACCACGTTAGTGGCTTCTAAGACACTTGTAAAACGGCATAAATACTCTCTCCTCCGTGCTTCCCTCAGATCGTCATAAAAAAGCTCCATGGTGATCTCAGCGGGTTCCGATTGAATCCGCCTAATCTCAAATGCCTGCCCCAATATTTCACAGATGTGGTCAAATGCCTCTTGAAAGGTTCGTATTTTTACATCGTAGGCAAAGGCGGCCAAAACGGAATTCTGCTCTTCTCGATACGCAAAACAGTATATTCCATTTTTAAGATTACTGTACAGATAACTGCTGACCGCTTCGATTGGGTTATTGTAAGCATAGCTCCGCAGATCCACTTTCGTATTTTTTTTAATCTGCTCCGCTGTGGTGCCGAGCGTAAGCTCAAAGTATCTCATTGATTTCCTCCGTCCTGTGCTGCCTGCAGCTCCTCCAATGTCATCGGTCTGCGGCGCTGCCTGACAAATGCATATGCTCTTTTGATCCCCTCGATCATGTCAAGCTCCTGTTGGGAATATTCTCCGTAATCCGTGACAGGCTCCAGATTTCCCTCTGCATCCAGCAGGCAGGCCAATACTGCTTCAAAGCCGTGCACATGATCCTCCTGGCCGTTTCTCCTGAAATGATAGATCAGCCCTGCGCCGGAAAATTCAGCCGCCACATAATCCAGAGGGCCGTATTCAAAGCCATGGCCTGTCTGTACACACCAGTTCCCGCTCTCCGGATCGTATACGGGCAGACAGTTTCCAAGGTACTTCTGCTCCAATACATCCTGCGGCCCGTCAGCATATTCCGGCTTTTGCGCGTTCCCATGGCCGGCCGGCGCGTTCTGCCTTTGATCCGGGGAATATTTTTTGTCATAATGCTTCCTGATATAGACATTCCTCAGATAATCCAGGTATACCTGCCGCTCATCGTCTTCCTGGAGTTTCAGCCGCTCGATATAGATCGGATTGATATGCTTATGGTGAAATTCGCCCTGGTATGCCACGCCGTCAAATTTAATGTCCACACATACCTGCACGTCCGAATAATCCCCGCCCCGGCTGCCCCTATTCCTGTAACACTCATAATCTTCATCAAAATAATTTAAAAGTATCCCCACCGTTTCCTGGTACGGCTCTGTTCTAAAATCATGGCACAGTCCCCGTACAATGTCTCCATGCCGGAAATCATGGGGAATATATACGAAATCAAAAAGCTCCGTGATACAGTCGTTGCCCTCCCATTCGCTCGCCTCTATCTCGGATACCGTATTAAGGATCCGGCTCTTAAGCACCTCATCCGCCACCTCGTCCGCAAAAGCCGTCAGCCATTTCACCTTTTCCGCATTGGAAATCATCCGATGATTCGCCACGATCGTGGCTTTCTCCAAATCGGTAAATTCGTGATGGATGCTGTGCAGATACGCCCGCGTATCTCTCGATGGGATAAATCTGTCGATAAAATCATTCTTCATAAAGCATCTCCCGGACTTTAACTCCTTGTTTTCTGCTGCACGTTGCTGTCATATATTTCTTGCCATTTTGTTTTACAATAGATAAAGATAAACCGTCCACATGCATGTACGGCGCCTTTTTAATTCTCTTCCTCATAGGGCAGGATCAGCCAGTCGCCGGACTCCGTCACTCTGTAATATTGATCCGTCTCCGTATCCACTTTTAAAACGGGAATCCTGCCGCTTTTAAGAACTGTGCCGTCTATGTAATAGTGGCTTGCCCCGTCATAATAGATATCATTGTAGCCGGGATCTCCCGAGATCTCGGCAGTGCCCACATGCCCCGCGACCACCTTCATTTCAAGGCCTTCGATCTGCCCTGTCTCCGCAGGATATTTTCCGGTAAATATCTCATCTCCCGTTCCCCACTCCCACAGGTCTCCGGCCTCCTCATCGATGCCTGCGTGGACGAAGATGGTATTGCCTTCCGTGTAATAACAGGGCAGATTTTCCATCCAGCGGA